>NZ_PCOW01000030.1:0-40327 GCF_002979495.1 Microbacterium sp. MYb64
GGTCACGTACTGTCCTTCTCGGTGGGTCGTCCGAAGCGTCGAACGGAGGGTCGGTGGCGGGCGGGAGGTCAGTGCTGATCGATCCACTGGGCGATCCGACGGAGGCCGTCCTGCGCGGCAGGCGTCCCCGGCTGAGCCAGATAGCCGTGGAAGGTGTCCGGCACGGTTTCGTAGCCGGTCTCGACGCCGGCTGCTTCCAGTGCGGCCGCAAACGCCGCCGACGATGCCCGCAGCTCATCGGATTCCGCGTCCATCACGAACGTGGGCGGCATGCGATCCAGCGGACCGAGCGCCGGGAAGGCGACCGGATCCTCGTGGTACCGGACGCCCGCCCAGTTCAGGTTCAGAAGACTGACCATGCGCGGGGTGAAACGGAACGGCGGAGGCGTGCTCTCGAGGGCCGCGACGAGATCCTCCGGGAGCGGGGGCAGGACGAAGTGCAGGAGCGGATACGCCGCGACCAGAGTGGCCGGCGCCTGCTCCCCCGCCGCGATGAGCCGTCGCACCACGCCCGTGGCGAGATTCGCACCCGCGCTCGCACCTCCCAGGTGCAGCCTCTCCTGCGTCGTTCCCAGTCGATCGACATGGGCATGCACCCACTGCCAGGCGGCGAGCACGTCGTCGGAGAGGACGGGGAAGCACGTGCGCCCGCGCGCCTTGCGGTAGTCGACCGAGGCGACCGCGATCCCGCGCGCCGCGATCGACATCGCCACCGCGTGCGCCTCCGGGGAGTCGAGCGTGCCGAACATCCAGGCGCCGCCGTGCACCCATACGAAACCCGCGCGCGGCTCCGCGTCGTGCCGGCGGTAGAGGCGCACCGGGATCGGCCCGCGCGGGCCCGGCACGGCGACGTCCTCCGTGACCACGGACCCGAGCTCCGGATCCAGGGCGATGAGTTCGGCACTCGTCGTGCTCTCCTCCGGCATGAACCGGGCCGCGGTGCGCAGCAGCATGCGCGCGAGCACCTGGTTCGCGACGGTGGGGCGCAGAGGAGGCGGGAGCACGCTCATCGCACTCGCCGGATCGGGAAGACGAGCAGAGCAGCGATCACGACGATCACGATCGCCACGATCCACAGCGCCGTGTAGCCGCCCGTCACCGCGACGACCACACCTGCGAGCAGCGGGCCGAGCGCCTGCCCGAGGTTGCCGCCCAGCGTGCTCACCCCGAGATCGCGGGCGGCCGCGTCCCTGTCCGGCAGCAGGTCGATGAACATGGCCTGGTCGACCGTGAGGAACGTGCCGACCCCCACTCCGGCGATGACCCCCTGGATGAACAGGGCGGGCAGGGTCGGGCTGAGCAGCGGGATGAACATCGACCCGGCGATCAGGAACGTCGCGCCGATGACGAACGGCTTGCGCCGCCCGACCCGATCCGACCACCAGCCGGCGACGAGCAGTGCCACCACGGTCCCTGGAATCCCGGCCATCGCGAGCAACGGCGAGATCTGCGCGGCCTCGGCGGCGGAGAGTCCCGGCCGGATGTAGCTCTGCAGCATGTAGATGCCGAACGCGCCGGACACTCCGCCGCCGAACAGCAGCGCGACCTTCGCGATCCACAGCCAGCGGAAGTCTCGGTCCCTGAGCGCGACCGTGAACGAGGCCAGCACCTGTCGGAGAGTCATCGGGGGCACGACGAGGTCCCGTGAGGATCGATCCCGAGCGAGCAGGACGAAGAGCACGGTGAACACGATCACGGCGACGACGAAGGGGAAGTACGCGTCGAGACCGATGATCGCGAACAGGGCTCCCGCCACGATCGAGCCGATCGCACCGCCGATGAGCGAGGAGAACCCGGACAACGCCGACATCGACCCGCGCTGTCCGGACGGCACCCTGTCGGCCACCGTCGCATTCAGCGGCCCGGAGGCGAGGTTCAATCCCAGCTGGGCGACGGAATAGGTCACCAGCAGCAGCCCGATCGTCGGTGAGAACCGCATCGCCACGAGCAGCGCGGCACCGATCACCGCGCCCGCGATGATCCAGGGAGCGCGCCGTCCCCAGCGCGAGCGCGTGCGATCGGAGAGGATGCCGGCGATGGGCTGGATGAGCATGGTCAGGATCGAGGAGACGACGGCGATCGACGACAGGCCGAGCGCCCGTGCCGCCTCGAACTCGGCGAGCAGCCCGAGCAGTCTGCTCTGGTCGGCGGTCGGAACGGTGCTCCCCGCATCGACCGCGTACTTGAGCGCGGTGAGGGACTGCAGATCCACGCCGGCGTCCGCACCGCTGAAGAACTGTCCGAACTCGATCTGCTGCACGTGCAGCGGAAGCAGGATGCCGCCCACCGCACCCCAGATCGCCGCGATCGACAGCCCGGCCATCAGATAGCTCACGCGATAGCGGCGGAAATGCGACCCGCGCCGATACAGCGCCGAGGTTCCCGGCGCGGGAGCGGGATCTGGCGTGTCGGGGTTGCCGGGGACGAGCGTCGGGTCGGCGTTGACCATGGTGGCTCCAGGGGATCGTGCGAGCTCGATCGGCTCGACTGGCGACGACACTAACAGAAAACCATCCAGTTGGGTGGTTTTTCTTCCATGATCCGGATCCGCTGAGGTAGCCTCGAATCCGTGAGCACCGATCCCTCCCCCGCCCCACGGCGCTATCCGAAGGGCGAGGCGCGTCGTACGGCCATCCTGGAGGCCGCCCTCGAGGTGTTCGCGACGGCCGGCTACCGCACCGGCGGCCTGCGCGAGGTCGCCGCGAAGGCGGGGCTCACCCACGCCGGCGTGCGGCACTACTTCCCGACCAAGCTCGACCTCCTGCACGCGGTGCTGGGCTGGCGGGACGAGCAGGCGATCCGGCAGATGTCGTCATCGGAGGATGCCCTCGAAGTGCTGAGGCAGTGGATCGAGGCAGCCAGATACAACCAGGGCGCACAGCGAATGGTCGAGCTCCAGGTGACGCTCGCCGCCGAGGCCACTTCTTCGGACCATCCGCTGCACGAGTACCTGCGGGAGCGCTACGAGTTCGCGGTCGCCTTCCTCCGCGACACCTTCACCGCCTTGCAGGCACGTGGCGACGTGGTCGCGGGCGTGGATCCGGAATCCGCCGCGCGCACGCTCATCGCGCTGACGGACGGCGTCCAGACCCAGTGGCTGCTGAACCGGGACGACGTGGACATGGTCGCGCTCGTCCGCGAGCAGATCCAGCGCCTCCTGACCGTGGAGATCTGACGCGCGGGGTCTCCCACTACGTGCTGCCCCGTAGCCGCCTCCTCGTTTCCGGTCCCGGAAACGCGGGCCATGACAGAGTGGCGGCGGCGCCCGCCCTGGGCCCGTGTTCGAGGAGGTCTCATGTCCGCACCCGCCCCCGTCAAAGTCTCGTTCTGGATCCTGCTGATCTCGATCGTGCTCAGCGTCGTCATCGGCGTCCTGGCGATCACGAGCGGATCGTTTCTGAACTCCACCGGCGAGCGTGTCGGGCCCGGGCCCGGATTGAGCGGCAATGTCCTCATCGGGTTCGGCATCATCACCATCGCGCTCTCCCTCATCGAACTGCTCTTCCTCTGGAAGATGAAGGCCGGCAAGAACTGGGCACGCATCACGGTCACGATCCTCGAGCTCCTCGGCCTCGTCGGGCTGTTCGACGGCGTGGATCTGGCGGACCTTATCGCGGTCGCGCTCACCGTCGTCGCGATCGGGCTGCTCTGGACACCATCCTCGAACCAGTACTTCCGCAAGGCCTGAACGCTCAGCGGACGATGCCCGTCCCGGCTCCGGCCAGGCAGGCATCGTCCGCGGCCTAGGCGCGGACCAGCAAGGCGCCGGGACGGATGCCGGCCCGGAACGAGCGCACCTCTCCCCGTTCCTCCCCATCGATCTGGAACGGCTGCGGGCGGCCGAGTTCGACGTCGATACTGCGCGCCGACGCATGGCGCACCACGTCCGTGCTCGTCGTCTCTCCGCCGAGAAGCCGCCGCAGGCCGTTGTCCCAGACCACGGTGCGAACCGTCTCGAACCAGTCCGCGACGCCGTCCGCGCTGATGAGCAGGAGATCCAGCTGCCCGTCGTCCGGCACGGCGTCCGGCAGCAGTGTGATCCCGCCCTGGATCGTCCCGCAGTTCCCGATCATGAGCGTGTGGACGCGCGCACGATCACGGGGCTCGTCGTCGAGGCTCAGCTCCACCGGCACGAGTTCAGTGCCGGCCGCGGCGGCTCCGAGCGCCTTCACATACGCGAGCCAGCCGGCCTTCGCCTTGAGCTCGTCATCGGTCTCCTCGAGCATGCGCGCATCGAGGCCGAGGCCTGCCATCACGACGAACAGGTGCTCGCCCGCGGCGTCGCCGTCGGTCACCTCGATCGTGCCCACGTCGATGCGCCGCGGCTCCGCGGAGAGGGCATGCGCAACCGCGGCGGACGTCCCCGTCAGAGGCACCCCGAGATTCCGCGCGAGCAGATTGCCCGTGCCGTGCGGGAGGATCCCGAGCGCGACGTCGGTGCCCGCCAGCACCCCGGCCACCGCGCGGACCGTCCCGTCTCCTCCGGCCGCGAAGACGAGCGTGCATCCGGCGTCGACCGCCTCCTCTGCCATCCCCCGGCCCGGGTCGTCCTCCGTCGTGTCGAACACCCGGATGTCGGCGTCGGGGAGCCGCTCCAGGATCGCCGAACGCACCTCCTCCTCCGATTCGAGCTTCACAGGATTACGGACCACGCCGATGATCGTCATGAGTCCATCCTCTCTGGGCCGCGACAGGAACGGCACGAGAAGCGCCCGTCAGCCGTAGAACAGTGTCTCGAAGACCTTCCTGGCCCGGCGCGTGACCCGCAGGTACTCCTCCTCGACAGCCGCTGCGGAGCGATCGGGATAGCCGAGGATCCTGCCGACGCCGTCGAGTTCGCGCGGGTCGGCAGGAAGCACGTCCTTCGTCTGCCCGGTGAGCAACGTCATCGCCGAACGCAACCGGCTGGACAGCCGCCACGCCTCGCGCAGGAGCTCGCCGGACTCCTCCGGCACGAACCCCGCCGTCACAGCCACGTCCAGCGCCGCGAGCGTGGACGTCGTGCGCAGCGCCGGCACCGCGTGCGCGTGCTGCAGCTGCACGATCTGGATCAGCCACTCCACGTCGCTGAGCGTGCCGGGGCCGAGCTTGAGGTGGCGGCGCGGATCCACGCCCTGCGGCAACCGCTCCCCCTCGACCCTCGCCTTGATGCGCTTGATCTCCCGCACTGAGGCCAGATCCAGCGACTCGGGGTAGCGCACGCGGTCGGCGAGTTCCAGGAATCGCTCGATCAGCTTGTGGCTGCCCGCGACGCCTCTGGCCCGCAGCAGCGCCTGCGCCTCCCAGGACAGCGACCAGCGGCGGTAGTACGCCGCATAGGCGTCGAGCGTGCGCACGAGCGGACCGTTGCGCCCCTCCGGGCGAAGGTCCGCGTCGAGGTCGAGCGGCAGACGATGATCCGTGAGGTGCTCCCTGAGCCCGGCCACGATGCGCGTGGCGAGCTGCTGCGCCCGCTGCGACTCGACGCCGTTCGCGTCGTACACGAACAGCACGTCCGCGTCGGATCCGAATCCGAGCTCCGCGCCGCCGAAGCGGCCCATTCCGATGACGGAGAAGTCCAGGGCATCGTCCTCCTCCGGCACGACGTCGCGGCGCACGGCCCGCAGCGCGGCCTGGATCGTGGCATCCGTGATCCCGGTCAGGGCGAGGGCCACGTCGTCGATCGTGAGCACATCCAGCACGGCACCCATCGCCGTGCGCAGCAGCTCGCGCCGCCGCAGGGCGCGCACCGAGCGCATCGCGTCGAGGATCGTGTCGTGCCGCGTCTGGATCGCCCTGGCCTCCTCGTCGAGGGCCGGCCGGGGCCGAGGCCGGAGCTGCTCCGTGCTCTCCAGCCACGCGACGGACTCGGGGATCCACTCCATCAGTTCGCCGACGTAGCGCGAGGAGGACAGCACGCGCGTCAGCCGCTCGGCCGCACCGGAGGAGTCGCGCAGCATCCGCAGGAACCACGGGGTGTCGCCGAGGCGCTCGCTGATGCGACGGAAAGCGATCAGGCCGTAGTCGGGGTCCGTGCCGTCGGCGAACCAGCGGACCATGATCGGCATGAGGTGCTTCTGGATCGTCGCCTTGCGGCTGAGGCCGGTGGTGAGCGCGCCGATGTGGCGGAGCGCGCCGGCAGGGTCGCGGAAGCCGATCGCCGCGAGACGGTCGTGCGCCTGATCGGTGGAGAGCGTGCGCTCCTCCTCGGGCAGCGAGGCGACGGCGCTCAGCAGCGGGCGGTAGAACAGGCGGGTGTGCAGGTCCCGCACTTCGCGGCGCACGTCCTCCCACACGCCCCGGATGCCGCCCGCCGTCTCGGCGAGGCCCGTGGCGCGGCCGAGCACCCGCAGCGCCTCCTCGTCGCGCGGCACGAGGTGCGTGCGCTGCATCTCCCGCAGCTGCAGCCGATGCTCGATGAGCCGCAGGACCCGGTAGTCGTGCGCGAACAGCCCGGCCTCGGCGCGGCCGATGTAACCGCCGGCGACCAGCGCGTCGAGAGACTCCAGCGTGCCCCTGGTGCGGATCTGCGGATCCGTGAGTCCGTGCACGAGCTGCAGCAGCTGCACGGTGAACTCGATGTCGCGCAGGCCGCCAGGGCCGAGCTTGAGCTGATACGGCACATCCTCCGGCGCGATGTGCTCGGTGACGCGCTCGCGCATCCGCTGCACGCTCCCGACGAAGTCCTCCCGCGCCGCGCTCGACCACACCTTGGGCTGCACGGCGTTCACGTACGCCTCGCCCAGCTCGGGGTCGCCGGCGATCGCCCGCGCCTTGAGGAGCGCCTGGAACTCCCAGCTCTTGGCCCAGCGGTCGTAGTACGCGATATGAGAGCCGAGCGAGCGCACCAGTGCGCCCTGCTTGCCCTCCGGCCGCAGCGCGGCGTCGACCTCCCAGAGCGGCGGCTCCGCCTCGATCCCCGCGAGGGCCTGCATGGTCTCGCGCGCGAGGCGGGTGGCGATGTCGATCGCGCGGGATTCGGACAGCCGCTCCTCGTCTGCGGTGCCGGCGACGTAGATGACGTCCACGTCGCTCACGTAGTTCAGCTCGCGCGCCCCGGTCTTGCCCATCCCGATGATCGCGAGCCGGGTGAGGGCGGTGTCCTTGCGCGCGTCCGACGAGTCGCCGGCGACCGCCGTGCGGGCGATCGCGAGCCCCGCCTCCAGCGCGGCGGATGCGGCGTCGGCGAGTGCCGCCGAGACGGCGTCCACGGCCTGGACCGGATCCGCCGTGGCGAGGTCCCACGCGGCGATCCCCGCGACCGCGCGCCGGTACGCGACACGCAGCCGCACCCGGGCGGCCGCGTCGCCGGCCGCGGCGAAGCCGTCCACGGCGCCGACGGCGGACAGCAGCGTCGCACGGAGCTCATCCGCGGTCGGCAGCGCCTCGCGCTCCTCGCGCAGCAGCGCGAGCTCCTCCGGCCTGCGCTCGAAGAACCGGCCGAGCCCCGGCGAAGCACCGAAGACCGCCCAGGCGCGGCCTCGGGCCGCCTCGTCGGACAGCACCGCCGTGACGGCGGACGGATCCCTGCGGGCGACCCGGATGAGGCCTGCCAGAGCTTCGTCCGGATCCGCGCTGCGCAGCGGCACGATCAGCGTCGAGGGTGCGAGACCGGTGATCTCACCGATCTCATGCAGCCCCGCGGATGCGTCGGACAGACCGACGAAGCCGAGCCGCGCGAGCGCGGACAGGGAGAGCGAGTCGTCGAACCGGGGCACCGCGGTCCCCGATCAGAGCAGTTCGAGGTTGCTCTTGAGCTCGAACGGCGTGACCTGACCGCGGTACGCCTCCCACTCCTTGCGCTTGTTCAGCAGCACGTAGGTGAACACCTGCTCGCCGAGGGTCTCGGCCACGAGCTCCGATTCCTCCATGAGCTCGAGCGCGTGGTCGAGGCTGGCGGGCAGCGGCGCGTAGCCCAGGGCGCGGCGCTCTGCGTCGCTCAGCGACCACACGTTGTCCTCGGCCTCCGGCGGCAGCTCGTAGCCCTCCTCGATGCCCTTGAGCCCCGCGGCGAGCATGAGCGCGTACGCGAGGTAGGGGTTCGCGGCGGAATCCAGCGCGCGGTACTCGATCCGCGTGGACTGGCCCTTGTTCGGCTTGTACATCGGCACGCGGATGAGCGCGGAGCGGTTGGCGTGACCCCAGGTCACGAAGCTCGGCGCCTCGTCCCCGCCCCAGAGCCGCTTGTACGAGTTCACGAACTGGTTCGTCACCGCCGCGATCTCGTTGGCGTGCCGCAGGAGCCCGGCGATGAACTGACGCCCCGTGCGGGAGAGCTGATACCTCGCGCCCTCCTCGTAGAAGGCGTTCAGGTCGCCCTCGAAGAGCGACAGGTGCGTGTGCATGCCGCTGCCGGGGTGGTTGTTCAGCGGCTTCGGCATGAACGTCGCGTACACGCCCTGCTCGATCGCGACCTCCTTGACCACGGTGCGGAAGGTCATGATGTTGTCCGCGGTGGTGAGCGCGTCCGCGTAGCGCAGGTCGATCTCGTTCTGGCCGGGACCGCCCTCATGGTGGCTGTACTCCACCGAGATGCCGAGGTCCTCCAGCATCCGCACGGCGCTGCGCCGGAAGTCGTGCGCCGTGCCGCCCGGCACGTTGTCGAAGTAGCCCGCGGAGTCCGCAGGAACGGGTCCCTCCGGGCCGAACTGCGACGACTTCAGCAGGTAGAACTCGATCTCCGGGTGCGTGTAGAACGTGAAGCCCGCGTCGGCCGCCTTGGCGAGGGTGCGCTTGAGCACGTGACGCGGATCGGCGACAGCGGGGCGCCCGTCCGGGGTGGTCAGGTCGCAGAACATCCGCGCGGTCGGGTCGATCTCGCCGCGCCACGGCAGGATCTGGAAGGTCGTCGGATCCGGCTGCGCCAGCAGGTCCGACTCGAACGTGCGGGTGAGCCCCTCGATCGCGGAGCCGTCGAACCCGATGCCCTCGGCGAAGGCCCCCTCGACCTCGGCCGGCGCGATCGCGACCGACTTCAGGGTGCCGATCACGTCGGTGAACCAGAGGCGGATGAACTTGACGCCGCGCTCCTCGATGGTGCGCAGGACGAAGTCGCGCTGCTTGTCCATCCCGCTCATCGAGCGCCGTCCGGGCCCCAGTTGTCCTCGGCCGCGTCCTCGTCGGCCCACGCCTTGGCGCGCTCCTGGAGCACCTCAGGGGCGCGAGCGGCTTCCTCGGCGGTGTCGAACGGACCGATCCGGTCGATCGACGGCGATTCCAGACCGTACTCGACCTCGCCGGTGCTGCTGTTGAACCAGTACTTGTTCTCGCCGGACATCGCTGCTCCTCCTGGGCCTTTGTCACGATCCTACTGGCGCGCCCGCGTCTCGCTAGGCTGTTGCGCATGGCAAAAGCGATCGGCGTGGACATCGGCGGAACCGGCATCAAGGCCGGCATCGTCGACCTCGAGCACGGAACCCTCGAATCGGACCGCATCAGGGTCCCCACGCCGAAGGGCGCGGCACCCTCCGACGTTCTCGTGGCCGTCAAGGAGGTGCTCACGACCCTGGGCGTCGAGGACTCGACCCTGCCCCTGGGCGTGGCCTTCCCGGCGATCGTGAAGTACGGCAAGACGCTGTCCGCCGCGAACATCTCGAAGGAGTGGATCGGCTTCGAGGCCGAGCAGTTCTTCGAGGACGGCCTGGGCCGCCAGATCCACTTCGTGAACGACGCGGATGCGGCTGGGGTCGCGGAGAGCCGTCATGGCGCGGCGCGCGATGCCCGCGGCCTCACGATCCTCGCGACGCTGGGCACCGGGATCGGCTCCGCCTTCCTGTACGACGGCGTGCTCGTGCCGAACACCGAGCTCGGTCACCTGAACTTCCGCGGCGAATCGATCGAGAAGTGGGCCGCCTACTCGGCCATGGAGCGCGACGAGCTGAACTGGGAGGACTGGTCCGCACGGCTGCAGGACTTCTTCTCGCACGTGGAGTTCCTGTTCAGCCCCGACCTGTTCGTGGTCGGCGGTGGCGTCTCCAAGCACCCGGAGAAGTTCATTCCGCTGCTCGACCTGAAGACCCCGATCGTCGCGGCGATCCACCGCAACTCCTCCGGCATCATCGGCGCAGCCTCGCTCGCGGGCGACTGACCCTTGCGCGCTCAACGGGCGCGCCCATCGAGAAAGGCCCGGATCCGCGCACTCGCGGATCCGGGCCTTCTTCGTGAGAGGAACGGGCCGGCCTGTACGCCGGGTTCTGTGCCGGGGCCCCTCTCGGGGCATCCCTTCGACGGTCATCTCTCTCGGCGACGCGTTGCCGCGCCGCTCCAGCGGCCTACCCGGGGACTCGGCGAGCCGCGTCAACATCCCCTGTCTGGCCTTGCTCCGGGCGAGGTTTACCTGGCGGGCCGTGTCACCACGGCCCCCGGTGGTCTCTTACACCACCCTTTCACCCTTACCCCTTGCGGGGCGGTCTTCTCTCTGTGGCACTGTCTCGCGGATTGCTCCGGGTGGGTGTTACCCACCGCCCTGCCCTGCGGAGCCCGGACGTTCCTCGGTGCGGTCTCCCGCCACGCGACCGTCCAGCCGACCCGTTCGACTCCAGTCTACGAGTCCTTGCCCGCGTCCTCCGCGATCCGCAGATCGAGCGGGATGTCGATGTCGAATCCGGGGAACAGCCGACGGGTCGCGGCCTCCGCTGCGTCCTGCACGACGCGAGCGGCATCGTCGGCCTGCTCGAGCGGCGCGTGCACGATCACCTCGTCGTGCAGGAAGAAGGCCAGGTGCGCACGCCGCGCGAAAACAGGGCCGGAGCGCGGAGCCGGCTCGTGCGCGTCGGGGAGCGCCGACAGACGGTGCCGGATCTCGGCCAGCCAGAGCAGCGACCACTCGGCCGCAGTGCCCTGCACCACGAAGTTGCGCGTGAACCGGCCGCGATCCCTAGCTCTGCTCCGCGCCACGCGCTCGTCGGAGCCGTCCGCATCCGGATCGCTCGCGCGCGCCTGCGCGGCCGCCCACATCGCGTCGGGCCGGGGCGAGCTGCGACCGAGGAGCGTCGAGACCACGCCGCCGTCCTCCCCCGTCTTGGCCGCCGCATCCACGAGCGCCATCGCGCGAGGGAACACGCTCCGAAGCCGCGGACCGAGCTGGCCGCTGGGACCGGTCGTGGCGCCGTACATCGCACCCAGGACCGCGTACTTCGCCTCCTGCCGGGTCTGCACCGCGCCAGAGCGCACGACGCCCTCGTAGAGGTCGGCGCCTCTCGCGGCCGCGGCCATCGCCCGATCCTTCGACATCGCCGCGAGCACGCGCGGCTCCAGCTGCGCCACGTCCGCGCAGACGAGTGTCCATCCGTCATCGGCGCGCACCGCGGGGCGCAGGCTCCGCGGGATCTGCAGCGCGCCCCCGCCGCTCGACGCCCAGCGGCCGGTGACCACGCCGCCGGTGAGGTAGATCGGTCTGAAGCGCTCCTCGCGCACCCACTCCGCCAGCCAGGACCAGCCGTTCGCCGTGAACAGGCGGGCGAGCTTCTTATATGTCAGAAGCGGTTCGACGACCGGATGCTCGATCTCGCCGAGCTCCCAGCGCGAGGTGGAGTCGACGAGGATCCCGGCCCGGCGCAGGGACTTGAGCAGGCGCGGCGGGCTGTCCGGGTTGACGGTGCTGTCCTCGAGGGACTCCCCGATCGCGACCGCGAGCTCGGCCATCCGGATCGGCCGCGCGCCGGACGCCGGGCGCGGACCGAGTGCGTCGACGAGGAGCCGCTCGTGCACCGCGGTGCTCCACGGCAGGCCCGCCGCCGTCATCTCCTCCGCGACCAGAGCCCCGGTCGACTCGGCCGCGCACAGCAGAGCGAGGCGTCCGTCCGGCGCGCGACGCAGAGCCGCGCGCTGGCGGGCGTATTCGGCGAGCAGCTCGTCGATCTCCGCATACGAGTCGCCGCCGCCCTGCGACGAGACCTCGTGCAGGTCGAACAGTGCGGGCGTCTCGATGGTCGTCACCAGCGGATCCGCTCTGACCCATCGCGATGAGGACGGGATCGGGTCCGCGAGGCTCGTCGTATCGCGGAGGATCGCGTGGCAGAGCAGCAGGTCGTGGGCGCGGCGGATCCTGATCCCGGCGGCGAGCAGCGGCGGATACACCTCGCGGAGATGCCGGACGACCCAGCGCGGGCTGGCGCCCGCCTCGAGGCCGGAGACCTCGACGGGCAGCTCGGACGCGGCGATCTCGCGCCTGCTCTGCTCCGCCCCCTGCGCGTCGAAGAGCACCAGCGACCAGGCGTCGGGCCGGGTCGACCGCCCCAGCACGATCTCGTGCGGAGCGGCCGATTCGATCATGTCTTCGAATCTACGCCCTCATCGCGCCCCCGCACGGCATCCACGTCGCGTCGGAGCCGATCCCCCGGGTGTGTCGGCATGTATCGCCCACCGCGCGCTCCGCGCCGACGGCGGTTAGCGTGGAGTCACCGGAGAGGAGTCCCCCATGTCCGATGCATCCCCCTTCATTGCCCACAACGGCTTCGCCCTGCCCGCGCAGGGGCTCGGCACCTACGGCTTCCGCGGAGAGGCCGGCGCGGATGCGGTCCGCAGCGGCATCGAGAGCGGATACCGGCTCATCGACTCCGCCTTCAACTACGAGAACGAGGGCGCGGTCGGCTGGGGCGTCTCCGGGGCCGCCGTGGACCGCGCTGAACTCATCGTCACCTCGAAGCTCGCCGGGCGCCACCACGCGCGGGACAAGGCGCTCGTCGCGATCGAGGAGAGCCGGTTCCGTCTCGGCGTCGACGCGATCGACCTGTTCCTCATCCACTGGCCGCTGCCGCGTGTGGATTCCTACGTCGAGGCCTGGCAGGCGCTCATCGAGGCGCGCGAGCGCGGCCTCGTGCGCCAGATCGGCGTGTCGAACTTCCTGCCGGAGCACCTGGAGCGCATCGAGGACGCGACGGGCGTGCGGCCGGTCGTCAACCAGATCGAGCTGCACCCGCGCTTCCCCCAGGAGGAGGCGCTGGCGTACCACCGCGCCCAGGGCATCCTCACCGAGGCGTGGAGCCCGCTCGGCCGGGCCGGCGACGTGCTCGACGATCCCGCGATCACGCGCGTCGCCGCAGCGCACGGCATCACGCCGGCGCAGGCCGTGCTGGCCTGGCACGCGGGCCGCGGTGTGGTCGCGATCCCGAAGGCGGCGTCCCCCGAGCATCAGGCGCTGAACCTCGCGGCCGCCCAGGTGCGACTGAGCACGGAAGAGATCGCCGCGATCACGGCGATCGGCGCGGCGGACGGACGCCTCTGGGGCGCCGATCCCGCGACCCACGAAGAGTTCTGAGGGCGCCGCGCCGCGGACTCAGTCCGTCGGCGCGGAGCTCTTCAGCCCGGACTCCTCGGTGCGGATCAGGATGCAGCCGCACTCGGGGCAGGAGACGACCTCGTCGTCCGCGGCCTGACGGATGACGTTCAGATCGATCCCGGAGAGCACCATCCGGCACCCTTCGCAGGTGGCGCGGCGCAGCAGGGCCGCGCCCGCGGTGCGCCCCACGCGGCGCTGGTACTCGGCCATGAGCGACGGGGAGACCGAGTCGACGAGCGCGCCCCGGTCGCGGGCGAGCTGCTCGCCCTCGGTCGTCGCCGCGGCGATGACCGCCTTGGCCTCCACGGTCAGCCGCGTCCCCTCTGCCACGGTCTCGTCGATGAGCGCCTGCTGGGCGGCGACCGCCGCCTCCGCATCCTCGAGGCGGCCCATGAGCTCGAGCTCGGCGTCCTCCAGGTCGCTGATCCGGCGGCCGAGGCTCGCGATCTCCTGCTCGAGGGCCACGGCGTCCTTGGGGTTCTGCGTCGCGGCGAGCCGCTCGGCATCCCTGTCGCGGCGCTGCGCGGCGAGGGCCACGTCCGACTCCAGGCGCTTGAGCTCCGCCTGCACGTCGTCGCGCCCGCCGGACAGCGCGGTGAGCTCGCGAAGCTGCCCCTGCCGCAGCGCGGAGAGCTCGTTGATCCGCTCCCCCTGCACCGGATGCGTCCGCGCGTAGTCGGCCTGCACGATGCGGCGGTCGATGTCGGCGATGTCGAGGAGCACGATCTGGTGCGCGGGGTTGGCTTTCACGCCCCTAAACCTACGCCAGACAGGCGTGCCGCCGTGCGCGCGGGCAGTGTCAGGACAGGTCGCCGTCGACGTAGTACCAATGCCCGTGCTCCCGCACGAAGCGGCTGCGCTCGTGAAGCACCCCGCGGCCGTTCGCATCCCGGTGGATCGCCTCGAACTCCACGACGCCCTCGGCGTCGAACGGCCCTCCGCCGACCTTCGCGAGGATGTCGAGGCGCAGCCAGCGCACCTCGGGGTCGAGGTCGAGGCTCGTCGGCCGCGTGGACGGGTGCCACGAGCGCAGCAGATACCCGGCATCGCCGATCGCGAACGCGGTGTACCGCGAGCACATGAGACGCTCTGCGGTCGGCGCCGGGCGCCCGGCGAGGACCGGACCGCAGCAGGCGTCGAAGAGGTCGCCGCTGCCGCACGGGCACCGCTGCGCGCCCTGACCGGCGCCGGATCCATCGCTCATCGCCTCCAGCCTATTCGCTCGCGGCACTCGCCTCAGGAATACCCCTAGGGGGTATAGGGTTGAGCCCATCATGGACGAACGAACACCGCACGACGGCCACCCCGCGGACGGCATCGCGATGCGCGATCACGGAGCGGGACACGAGATGCACATCGCGACGGACCACGTGCCGTCGCACGACGCGCACGTGGACCACGGCGACCACACCGATCACGCGGGATCGCACGAGCACGCCGGTCACGCGGGACACGCGGGACACGGCGACCACGTCGCCCGGTTCCACCGTCTGTTCTGGATCATGCTGGTGCTGGCGGTGCCTGTCGTCGCCTTCTCCCCCATGTTCGCGATGCTCGTCGGGTACCATGTGCCGGACCTGTTCGTGCTGCAGGCGATCCCTCCGGTGATCGGCACCGTGCTGTACTTCTGGGGCGGACAGCCGTTCCTGACCGGCGCGATCTCCGAGATCCGCGGGCGCCGTCCCGGGATGATGCTGCTCATCGCGCTCGCGATCACCGTCGCATTCCTCGCCTCGTGGGGTGCCGCGCTCGGACTCCTCGACCACGAGCTCGATTTCTGGTGGGAGCTCGCCCTCCTCATCGTGATCATGCTGCTCGGACACTGGATCGAGATGCGCTCGCTCGCGCAGACGACCTCTGCCCTCGATTCGCTCGCCGCGCTCCTGCCGGATCAGGCCGAGCGCGTGAGCGGAGACGATGTCGAGCTCGTCGCCCCGGCCGACCTCCGGGTCGGGGACGTGGTGCTGATCCGCCCCGGAGGCCGGGTGCCGGCCGATGCGGTGGTCGTTGAGGGATCCGCGAACCTGGACGAGTCGATGATCACGGGTGAGTCCCGTGCGGTGCCGCGCACGAGCGGCGATCAGGTGGTCGCGGGGACCATCGCGACGGACTCGGCGCTGCGCGCGCGGGTGACCGCGGTCGGAGACGACACGGCCCTCGCGGGGATCGGGCGGCTGGTCGCCGAGGCGCAATCCTCGTCCTCCCGCGCGCAGCGCCTCGCGGACCGCGCGGCGGGCTGGCTCTTCTGGTTCGCCCTCCTCGCCGGCATCCTGACCGCGGCGGTATGGACGGCGATCGGGCTGCCCGATGCCGCGGTCGTGCGGGTCATCACGGTCCTCGTGATCGCCTGCCCGCACGCCCTGGGCCTGGCGATCCCGCTCGTGGTGTCGATCGCGACCGAGCGCGCGGCGCGCGGCGGGATCCTCGTGAAGGACCGTATGGCCCTGGAGCGGATGCGCAAGGTCGACGCCGTGCTGTTCGACAAGACCGGAACACTGACCGAGGGTGCGCCCGCGGTGACCGGCATCGCCGTGGCCGCGGACTTCACCGAAGACGACGCGCTCGGCCTGGCCGCCTCGGCGGAGTCCGACTCCGAGCACCCGCTCGCGGCCGCGATCCGCACCGCCGCCGAGAGCCGTGGCCTCGCCCGCGGCACGGTGTCCGCATTCCGCTCCGAGCCGGCGCTCGGCGTGCGCGCGACCGTCGACGGACGCACGGTCGAGGTCGGCGGGCCGGCGCTGCTCCGGCAAGCGGGGGCGGCGGAGATGCCCGAGGCAGCCGGGTGGCGCGCACAGGGCGCGATCATCCTGCACGTGCTCGTCGACGGTCGGGTGGCAGGCGCGCTCCGGCTCGCCGACGCGATCCGGGAGGAGTCCCGCGCCGCGGTGCGCGCGCTGCAGCAGCGCGGCGTCGACGTGGTGATGATCACCGGCGACGCCGAGGCCGTGGCCGCCTCGGTGGCCGCCGAGCTCGGCATCGAACGGTTCTTCGCGGGCGTCCGGCCCGAGGACAAGTCGGCGCGGGTCGCCGAGCTGCAGTCCGAGGGACGCACGGTCGCGATGGTGGGCGACGGCGTGAACGATGCCCCGGCGCTCGCACGGGCCGACGTGGGCATCGCGATCGGCGCCGGCACGGACGTCGCGATCGGTTCCGCCGGAGTCGTGCTGGCCAGCTCCGATCCGCGCTCCGTCGTCGCGACGATCGAACTGTCCAGGGCCGCCTACCGCAAGATGCGGCAGAACCTGTGGTGGGCCGCCGGCTACAACCTGGCCGCCGTGCCTCTCGCGGCAGGAGTGCTCGCCCCGATCGGCTTCGTGCTGCCGATGTCCGTCGGCGCGATCCTGATGTCGGTCTCGACCGTGGTCGTGGCGCTCAATGCGCAGTTGCTGCGCCGGCTCGACCTGCGGCCCGAGAGCGTCGCCGCGGTGCCGGAACAGCGCACGCGCTGATCCCCGGACGTCCGGACCGGGTCGGGCTCAGCGCCCGATCCGGTCCAGGGCGGCCGCCAGCCGATCGACCGTGCCGTCCACGTCGGCGAGCTTGTCCAGGCCGAACAGCCCGATCCGGAACGTCGAGAACGTCTCGGGCTCACCGCAGTGCAGCGGCACTCCTGCCGCGATCTGCAGCCCCTGCTCGCGGAACAGCACGCCGGTCCGGAGCCCCGGATCCGTGGTGTGCACGACCGCGACGCTCGGCGAGGCGAAGCCGTCCGCGGCCACCGAGGGCAGGCCGCGTTCGGCCAGCAGGGCGCGCACGCGCGTGCCGAGATCCCACTGGGCGGCACGCAGCGTGTCGAAACCGCGTTCGCGCGTCTCCGTCATGGCCACGGCGTTGTGCGCGAGCGTGTCGGTCGGCATCGTGGCGTGATACGGAGCACGCCCCGCGACGTACTCCTCCGAGATCCACAGCCACCGGGCGAGATCGATCGCGAAGCTCGACGAGGTGCGCGACGTCACCGCCTCCCGGCCCGCGCCGCGCAGCATGACGTAACCGGCGCCCGGGGATCCGCTCCATCCCTTCTGCGGGGCGCTCAGCAGGACATCGACGCCGAGCGCCTCCATGTCGACCCACAGCGCGCCCGACGCGATCGAGTCCAGCACGAGCAGGCCGCCGACCTCGTGCACCGCATCGGCGAGGGCGCGCACGTAGTCGTCCGGCAGCAGGATGCCGGCCGCGGTCTCCACATGCGGCGCGAAGACGACCTCGCTGCGCTGCGCGCGGATCGCAGCGACGACCTCCTCGATCGGCGCCGGCGCCCACGCGGATTGCGCGTCGTCCGACTCGGGCCGGGCCGTGCACACCACCGTGTTCTGCGCGATGCCGCCGGTGTCGAGGATCTGCGACCAGCGGTAGGAGAACAATCCGTTGCGGACGATGAGGCAGCGCCGCCCGGTGGCGAGCTGCCTGGCCACCGCCTCCATCGCGTAGGTGCCGCCGCCGGGGACGATCGCGGTCGTCGTCGCACGGTAGGCGGCGCGCAGATCGGACTGCACACTCTGCATGACCGACACGTAGCGCGCGGACATGTGGTTCAGGGAGCGGTCCGTGAAGACCACCGAGTACTCCAGCAGGCCGTCGGGATCGACATCGTCGTGCGGAAGGTTCATGCGCTCAGCCTGGCACACCGCCCCGCTAGGCTGGAGGGCACGCGCCTATAGCTCAGTTGGTAGAGCACGTCGTTTACACCGATGTGGTCGGGAGTTCGAGTCTCTCTGGGCGCACCCGTCATCCCGCCCGCCGTTGTGCACCCCGACCATGCGAACCGGGCTAGGCTGACTCTCGCGCGCCTTTGTGCGGAGTCGACAAGCCTCCCCGGCGCAGCATCCCGATTTCGTTGGCACGACCTGCCAGACAGACGAAAGGCCTCCTGTGACTGTTCACGACCAGGATCCGTACTCCCAGGGCCCGCTCGACAGCGATCCCGAAGAGACCAGCGAATGGCAGCAATCGCTCGACGAGCTCGTCGACGCGAAGGGCCACGGCCGCGGCCGCGAGATCATGCTGAGCCTGCTCAAGCGCTCGAAGGATCTGCACCTGGGCGTTCCGATGGTTCCGACCACGGACTACATCAACACCATCGCCCCGGAGAACGAGGCCGCCTTCCCGGGCGACGAGGACCTCGAGCGCCGCTACCGGCACTGGATCCGCTGGAACGCCGCGGTCACGGTGCACCGCGCGCAGCGTCCCGGCATCGGGGTCGGCGGCCACATCTCGACCTACGCCTCTGCGGCGTCGCTCTACGAGGTCGGCTTCAACCACTTCTTCCGCGGTCAGGACCACCCGTCCGGCGGCGACCAGATCTTCTACCAGGGCCACGCCTCCCCCGGCGCCTACGCCCGCGGTTTCCTCGAGGGCCGGATCAGCGAGCAGCAGCTCGACGCGTTCCGCCAGGAGAAGTCCGGGGCCCCGAACGGCTTGCCCTCCTACCCGCACCCGCGGATGATGCCGGAGTTCTGGCAGTTCCCGACCGTGTCGATGGGCCTCGGCCCGATCAACGCGATCTACCAGGCGATGACGAACAAGTACCTCGCCAACCGCGGCATCAAGGACAACGACTCGCACGTGTGGGCGTTCCTCGGCGACGGCGAGATGGACGAGGTCGAGTCGCGCGGACAGCTCCAGGTCGCGGCGAACGAGGGTCTGGACAACCTCACCTTCGTGATCAACTGCAACCTGCAGCGCCTCGACGGCCCCGTGCGCGGCAACGGCAAGATCATCCAGGAGCTCGAGAGCTTCTTCCGCGGCGCGGGCTGGAACGTCATCAAGGTCGTCTGGGGCCGGGAGTGGGACGACCTGCTCGCGCGCGACGCCGACGGCGCCCTGCTGAACCTGATGAACGTCACCCCGGACGGCGACTACCAGACCTACAAGGCCGAGAGCGGCGCCTACGTGCGCGAGAACTTCTTCGGCCGCGACGAGCGCGCGCTCGCCCTGGTCAAGGACTACTCCGACGACGACATCTGGCACCTGCGCCGCGGCGGCCACGACTACCGCAAGGTCTATGCGGCCTACAAGGCGGCCATGGAGCACAAGGGCCAGCCGACCGTCATCCTCGCCAAGACCGTCAAGGGCTACGGCCTCGGTCCGCACTTCGAGGGCCGCAACGCGACCCACCAGATGAAGAAGATGACGCTGGACGACCTCAAGCTCTTCCGCGACACGATGCACATCCCGATCACGGATGCGCAGCTCGAGGCCGACCCGTACCGTCCCCCGTACTACCACCCGGGACAGAACGACGAGACGATCCAGTACATGCTGGACCGCCGCCACGACCTGGGCGGTTTCCTCCCCGAGCGCCGCACGACCCACGTGGGGCTGAACCTCCCCGAGGACAAGGACTACGCGCTGCCGAAGAAGGGCTCCGGCAACCAGGAGGTCGCCACGACCATGGCCTTCGTGCGCATGGTCAAGGACCTCATGCGGGTCAAGGGCTTCGGCGAGCGGATCGTCCCGATCATCCCGGACGAGGCGCGCACGTTCGGCATGGACGCGTACTTCCCGACCGCGAAGATCTACAACCCCAACGGCCAGAACTACACCGCGGTCGACCGGGAGCTGCTGCTCGCGTACAAGGAGAGCCCGCAGGGGCAGATCATGCACGTCGGCATCAACGAGGCGGGCGCGGCCGCCGCGTTCACCGCCACGTCGACGGCGTACTCGACGCACGGCGAGCCGCTCATCCCGATCTACATCTTCTACTCGATGTTCGGCTATCAGCGCACCGGCGATGCCTTCTGGGCGGCCGGCGACCAGATGGGCCGCGGGTTCATCATCGGCGCCACGGCCGGACGCACGACGCTGACGGGTGAAGGCACGCAGCACGCGGACGGGCAGTCCCCGCTGCTCGCGTCGACCAACCCCGCCACGCTCGTCTACGACGCGGCGTACGGCTACGAGGTCTCGCACATCGTGCAGGCCGGTATCGAGCAGATGTACGGCGGCACCCACCCGAACCCCGACGTCATGTACTACCTCACGGTGTACAACGAGCCGATGCGGATGCCCGCGGAGCCCGAGGACGTGGACGCAGAGGGGATCCGCAAGGGCCTGCACCGCATCTCGGTCGGATCCGGCGAGGGTCAGCGCGTGCAGCTGCTCGCGTCGGGCGTGGGAGTGCCGTGGGCGGTCGAGGCTCAGGAGCTGCTGCTCGCCGACTGGGGCGTGTCCGCCGACGTCTGGTCGGTCACCTCGTGGACCGAGCTGCGCCGCGACGGCCTCGCCGCCGACGAGCACAACTTCCTGCACCCCGAGGAGGAGCCGCAGACGGCCTACCTCACCGAGAAGCTGAAGGACGCCCAGGGCCCGTTCATCGCGACGAGCGACTACATGCACGCGGTCCAGGACCAGATCCGCCAGTGGGTCCCCGGCGCGTACTACACGCTGGGCGCAGACGGCTTCGGATTCGCGGACACGCGCGCCGCGGCCCGTCGCTTCTTCAAGATCGACGGACCGTCCATGGTGGTCCGCGCCCTCCAGGCGCTGGCCGACCAGGGCCGCATCGACCGCGCCGTCGTGGGCCAGGCGATCGCGAAGTACGACCTGTACAACGTGAACGCCGGCACCAGCGGCAACGCCGGCGGCGAGAGCTGACCCGCGCGGCACGATGAGCAGACCTCCCGAGATGACCAAGGAGGAGACGCTGGCGTGGCTGCGCCGCATCTCCGGGGACCTCGCCACGGCGACCCTGCAGCGTCTCGAGGACTCGCTGCCGTGGTACGCCGAGATGCCACCGGCCCGACGCTCCGCCGTCGGGCTGGTGGCCCAGGCCGGCATCACCTCGTTCATCCAGTGGTACGACGATCCGACGTCGACGCCGTGGATCGCCGCGGACATCTTCGCCGCAGCTCCCCGTGAGCTGCTGCGCAGCGTCAGCCTGCAGCAGACTCTGCAGCTCATCCGGGTCACCGTCGAGGTGACCGAGGAGCGCGTGGCCGGCAACGGCCAGCACCTGCGCGACGCGATCCTGCTGTACTCGCGAGACGTGGCCTTCGCGGCCGCCGATGTGTACGCGCGCGCCGCCGAGGCCAGGGGCCTGTGGGATGCGCGCCTGGAAGCACTCGTGGTCGACTCGATCCTCACGGGAGAGGCCGACGAGGAACTGCCCAGCCGCATCGCGGCCCTCGGCTGGCACGGACACGGCGAGGTCTGCGTGATCGTGGGCACCACGCCGCCCCAGTTCGACGTGGATCAGGTGCGCCGCACCGCCCGCAAGCTCGCGGTCGACGTGCTGATCGGCGTGCAGGGATCCCGGCTCGTGCTCGTAGTCGGACGCGCCAAGCCCGCCGCGGGCGAGGACGCCGCAGAGGGTGCAGAGCCCGAGGAGTTCTCCTTCGCCGAGATCGCCCGCACGTTCGAGCCGTCGTTCGGCCCGGGGCACGTCGTGGTCGGTCCTGCGGTCGCGGCGCTCGTCGACGCCGGGCAGAGCGCCCGGGCCGCGCTGGCCGGATTCGCCGTCGCGCGCGCCTGGCGCGGCGCACCTCGACCCGTGGACGCCGACGAACTGCTGCCGGAGCGCGCCATCGCCGGGGATCCCCTGGCCAAGCAGACCCTCATCGAGCGGGTGTTCCGGCCGCTGCACGACCACTCCACCGATCTCGTCACGACGCTGTGGAGCTATCTCGACAACGGCCGCTCGCTCGAGGCGACCGCCCGCGAGCTGTTCGTGCACCCGAACACCGTGCGCTACCGGCTGAAGCGGATCAGCGAGGTCATCGGCTGGGATGCGACCGGTCCGCGCGAGGCGTTCATCCTGCAGACCGCACTCGTGCTCGGCACCATCGGCACGGCGGATCCGGTCCGGCGCGGACTTCGTCCCCGCAGGCCCCGCTGACGTCCGAGCGTCCCCCACAGAATCCGGCGTTGTACGTCATGGATAACCGATCTGCGGATTCTTGTGAGGGTTGAGCCACCGAATCCGGCCAATCGTTGGCAGACTGGGAACGTGATCGTCTTCGCATGCCCTGGACAGGGCTCCCAGACCCCTGGTTTCCTCTCTCCCTGGCTGGAGCTCGACGGCGTCGCCGAAGACCTCGCGCTCTACTCGGAGGCCGCCGAGGTCGACCTGGTCCAGCACGGCACCGTCTCCGACGCCGACACGATCCGCGACACCCGCATCGCGCAGCCGCTCATCGTCGCCGCCTCGCTGGTCGCGGCGAAGGTCCTGCGCGAGCGGGCCGGCCGCGGACCCGACGGCGTTGCAGGGCACTCGGTCGGCGAGTTCGCCGCCGTGTCGGACGCCGGCGTGATCCCCGCCGAGACCGCCATGCGCCTGGTGGGCATCCGCGGACGCGCGATGGCGGATGCCGCAGGCAGGACTCCGACCGGCATGAGCGCGGTCCTGGGCGGCGACGAGGAGGCGGTGCTCGCGCTGCTCTCCGACCTCGATCTCACCCCCGCCAACTACAACGGCGGCGGCCAGATCGTCGCCGCAGGCGCCCTGCCCGCCCTCGCGGCGCTGGCCGAGGCCCCCGTGCGCGGATCCCGAGTGATCGCGCTGCAGGTCGCCGGAGCATTCCACACGCAGTACATGGCGTCCGCCGTCGACACCCTGCGCGAGGCCGTCGCCGGCGTCGACGCCGCGGACCCGACGGTGACGCTCTGGACCAACAAAGACGGATCCGTCCTCGCCCGAGGCACGACCGCGCTGGAGAACCTGGTGACCCAGGTCTCCTCCCCCGTGCGCTGGGACCTGTGCATGGCCTCCTTCGCCGACAACGGCATCACGGGCCTCATCGAGCTCACCCCCGCCGGCGCTCTCACCGGCCTCGCGAAGCGCGGCCTGCGCGGCGTCCCCGCCGTCGCCGTGAAGACCCCGGACGACCTCGACGCGGCGGCGGCGCTGCTGAACGGAGAAGCAGCATGACCACGCTCAAGCAGGCCACGGGTCCGGCGTACACCCGCATCTACTCCGTGGGCGCCGCCCGCGGAGAGAACGCCGTGCCGAACGACGACCTCATCGGCCCGATCGACTCGAGCGACGAGTGGATCCGCCAGCGCACCGGCATCATCACCCGCACGCGCGCGGTCCCCGAGACCGATGCGATCGACCTCTCCACCGCGGCAGCGGTCGAGGCGATCGAGAAGTCGGGTGTCGCCCCCTCGGACATCGACGTCGTCATCGTCGCGACGATCAGCAACCCGAAGCAGACGCCTTCCGTCTCCGCGATCGTCGCGGACCGGGTGGGCGCGAACCCCGCCGCGGCCTATGACATCAACGCCGCGTGCGCCGGCTACGCCTATGCGGTCGCCCAGGCCGACGCCCTGATCCGCGCCGGAGCCGCGACCCACGCGCTCGTCATCGGCGCAGAGAAGCTCTCCGACATCGTCGACCCCACCGACCGGAGCATCTCGTTCCTGCTCGGCGACGGCGCGGGCGCCGTCGTGATCGGCCCGAGCGACACCCCCGGGATCTCCGCCACCGTGTGGGGTTCGGACGGGTCGAAGGCCGACGCGGTCGGCATGAACCACACCCTCACCGAGTTCCGCGATGGGCAGGCCCCCTGGCCGACGCTCCGCCAGGAGGGCCCGACGGTGTTCCGCTGGGCCGTCTGGGAGATGGCGAAGGTCGCCAAGCAGGCGCTCGAGCAGGCCGGCATCGAGGCCTCGGATCTGGCCGCCTTCATCCCGCACCAGGCCAACATGCGCATCGTGGACGAGTTCGCCAAGCAGCTGAAGCTGCCCGAGACGACCGTGATCGCCCGCGACATCGAGACCACCGGAAACACGTCCGCGGCGTCCATCCCGCTCGCCACCCACCGGCTCCTGCAGGAGCACCCCGAGCTCAGCGGCGGACTCGCCCTGCAAATCGGCTTCGGCGCGGGTCTGGTGTTCGGCGCGCAGGTGGTCGTCCTGCCCTGAGCGGGCTGACGCGACCTCCTAGACTGTTCACCGGTTCTAAACCACCCATAGAAAGAGGAAATCATGGCTTTCAGCAACGACGAGGTCCTCGCCGGCCTTGCAGAGCTCATCACCGACGAGACCGGCATCGACGCCTCGGAGGTCGCTCTGGAGAAGTCCTTCACCGACGACCTGGACATCGACTCGATCTCCATGATGACGATCGTCGTCAACGCGGAGGAGAAGTTCGGCGTCACCATCCCCGACGACGAGGTCAAGAACCTCAAGACCGTCGGTGACGCCGTGAACTTCATCGTCGCCGGCCAGGAGTGACACCTGCGGATGCCACCCCCGCGCTTCCGCGGGGTGTGGCATCCTCCTCTTCCGCACGCATCCGCTCCCGGATCCCCCACCCGCTCCCTGAGAAGGATCACGCATGACCAAGCGCATCGTCGTCACCGGCATCGGTGCCACGTCCGCCCTGGGCGGCACCGCCCCGGAGAACTGGGCCAACCTGCTCGCCGGCGTCTCCGGCACCCGCACCCTGACGCACGACTGGGTCGCGGAGTACCAGCTCCCGGTGACTTTCGCCGCAGAGGCGTCCGTCCGCCCCGAGGAGGTCCTGCCCCGGCATGAGGCGAAGCGCCTCGACCCCTCCGTGCAGTTCGCCATGATCGCGGCCCGCGAGGCCTGGGAGGACGCGGGTGCCCCCGACGTCGCCCCCGAGCGGCTGGGCATCGACTGGGCCACGGGCATCGGCGGGCTCTGGACGCTCCTGGACGCCTGGGACACGCTGCGCGAGAAGGGACCGCGCCGGGTCATGCCGCTCACGGTCCCGATGCTCATGCCGAACGCCGGCGCCGGCAACCTGTCGCTGCACTTCGGCGCGAAGGCCTTCGCCCGCACCGTCGTGAGCGCGTGCGCCTCCAGCACCGAGTCGATCGCGAATGCGTACGAGCACCTGCAGGACGATCTCGCAGACATCGTGATCGCCGGCGGTGCGGAGTCCGCGATCCACCCGATCACGATGGCGTCGTTCGCATCGGCGCAGGCGCTGTCGCGCCGCAACGACGACCCGCAGCACGCCTCGCGGCCGGGTGCCATCGACCGGGACGGCTTCGTCATGGGCGAGGGCGGTGCGGCTCTGGTCATGGAGACCGAGGAGCACGCCAAGGCCCGCGGCGCCAAGATCTACGCCTATGTCGTGGGCGGCGGCGTCTCCGCCGACTCGTACCACATCACCGGCAACGACCCCGAGGGCCACGGTGCGGCACGCGCCGTGGAGCAGGCGCTGGCTCAGGCCGGCGCGAGCCCCGACGAGGTCACCCACATCAACGCGCATGCCACGTCGACCCCGGTCGGGGATCCGAACGAGTACGGCGCGCTCAGGCGCGTCTTCGGCGACCGGATCGACGAGATCCCGGTGTCGGCGACCAAGGCGTCCACCGGGCACCTGCTCGGCGGCACCGGCGCGCTCGAGGCGGTCTTCACGATCCTCGCGCTGCGCGACCGCGTCGCCCCGCCGACGATCAACATGACGGAGCCGGATCCGGCCGTGCCGTTCAAGCTCTCCGGCGAGACGCAGCCGCTCGGCGACGGCCCGCAGCTCGCGATCAGCAACTCCTTCGGCTTCGGCGGCCACAACGCGGTCGTCGCGTTCCGCTCCTACGACGGCTGATCCGGCACAGACGAGAGTCGCCCCGGTCGCTTCCTCATCGAAGCGGTCGGGGCGATTCTCGTTCTTTTCAGTTGTGCTGTTCTGTTATCTCTCCGGTTGCGGACCGGGGATACGCTTTCTCGGGTTCCGGGTCCTTGCCCTCCGACCCCCGATAGTCACGCCTCCTCCGATCCTCGTCCCTTCGTGTGATCCGACCCTTCGACCGGACCACACGAGACCTGTCCGACCCGCCAGCGCAGCTGGCCTATCCGACTTTGTGAAGCCACACGACGCGGGCGTCGTCGCTCGCATGCCGGAACGGCTCCAGCTCCTCGTCCCACGCAGAGCCGAGGGCCACGTCGAGTTCGCGCTGCAGCTCGATCGGACTGCCCGCGGCGATCTCGATCGCGTAGCGGATCCGGTCCTCGCCGACGACGATGTTCCCGGCGGCATCGGTCTGCGCGTAGTGCACTCCGAGGTCGGGCGTGTGCAGCCAGCGGCCGCCGTCGCTCCGGGGCGTCGGGTCCTCCGTCACCTCGAAGCGCAGGTGCTCCCAGCCGCGGATCGCGGTCGCGAGGGCAGCGCCGGTGCCGACAGGGCCGTCCCAGTAGAACTCCGCCCGGCGGGCGCCGTCGAGGACGGGCTGCTCCGACCACTCGAAGTTGACGGCGCGCCCGATAGCGCGTCCGACCGCCCATTCCAGGTGCGGGCAGAGCGCGCGCGGTGCGGAGTGGATGTACACCACTCCGCGTGCTTGTGCTGTCGCCATGGTCTCTCCGTTTCATCAGGTGCGTCTTCCCCTACGACCTGTTCCGCGAAGCACGGCGTTATGCGGTTATGCGCCCATTCTCACCGATCCTCAGCGAAATCACAACTGTGTAACTCATTGCGAAACGGCAACGGTCCCCGGCGCCGCAGCACCGGGGACCGTCTATAGGCCCTTCGACAGGCTCAGGGCCCGAGCAGGCTCAGGCCTCGCTCATCGCGATCTTCTCCTGCTGACCCTTCGCGGCGTAGTACGCGGCGCGGGCGGCGTCGCGACGCGCCTGCTCCTCGTAGCCCGCGTCCAGGATCTCCTGGGCGACCTCGTAGTTCGCCACGTCCTGGGTGCCGTTGTACTTCTCGATGTAGGCGTCCAGCTCGGGACCGGAGGTCCACGAGGTGATCAGGCAGTAGCGCGGATCGGTGCCGTTGTGGGTGGCGGCGTGCCACAGGCGCTGCGTGTCGACGATCAGCTGCGCGCCGGCCGGAAGGGCGATGCGGTACTCGACGCTCGGGTCGGTGCGGTTCTCGCGCAGGACGAAGTAGCTGTCCTTGTCGTCCGTGAGGTTGAAGAAGCCGCGCACGACCCAGCCGGTGCCGTCCGGGTTCAGGCGGTTGTTGTCGTCCTGGTGAAGGTTGTACAGGCACTCGCCGTACGGCGTGGGCTGCAGCTCGATGACACGGCAGCGGCCGACGTTCGCGCCCGGCTCCTGCGCGCGGCGCGTGAGGTTCGGGGCCTTGGCGGTCTGCTCGTCGATCCAGACGCCGTCCTTGTCCGTGCGCGGAGGCACGTGGTTCCAGAAGCCGTTGCACTCGATCTCGCCCTTGGCGGACGCGAGAGGCGCGAAGCGGGTGTCGCCGGACGACTTCCAGTCGTTGTACTCGATGTCGAGCCACTCCTTGGGGTCGAGCTCCTGGTTGTAGCTGTCGAGGACGACGAAGCCCTTGTCTTCGAGGGCGGCGGACTTGATGTATGCCATGAGCGAGTCATGTCCTTTCATAAAGGGGCCAGCACGTTTTAACAGGCCCTTCTTAGGACAGCCTAACAGCGCCGTTTCGACGCCCTCGGAAGGTGGGCCGTGAATATCCGGGGCCCGCCGGGGCCTGAATAGACTGGTCGGGGCAGCACGCGATCCGAGGAGAAGCACAGCAGCATGAGCACGGCCACCAACGTCGAAGCAACCGCAGTCTCAACGATCGAGTGGCTCTCCTCCCCCGCGACCACGATCGTCGTGCCCGTCTACCAGCGCCAGTACCGGTGGGACATCGGAGGCTGCGAGAAGCTGCTGTCCGACATCCGCGCCGTCGCGGACGAGGACGACGCCCACCGGCACTTCATCGGCTCGATCCTCTCCGCCGAGGACCACGCACACCCCGACGCCGACCTCATCC
This sequence comes from Microbacterium sp. MYb64, assembly GCF_002979495.1. Classification (NCBI taxonomy): domain Bacteria; kingdom Bacillati; phylum Actinomycetota; class Actinomycetes; order Micrococcales; family Microbacteriaceae; genus Microbacterium; species Microbacterium sp. MYb64. Next base: position 27,909 of record NZ_PCOW01000030.1, read on the forward strand.
TCATCGACGGTCAGCAGCGCATCACGACGCTCATGCTGCTCATCGCCGCTCTGCACCACGCCGTGCGCGACACGGATCCGCAGTTCGCCGCCGAGCTGGCGCGGGTGCTGGTTCGCCCCGACGACGCGAGCCGCACCAAACTCCGCCCGCACGAGGCCTGGGCTGGTCTGTTCGAGTCCGTGGTGCTCGACCGGCGCAGCGCCGATCTGCCGGAGTCGCGCTTCGACGACAATTACGCGTTCTTCCGCTCGCAGGTGCACGCCGACGAGGCGCCGCGGATCTGGCGGGGCCTGCAGAAGCTCGAGCACGTCTCGATCACCCTCGGTGAGGCCGCGAACGCGCAGCAGATCTTCGAGAGCCTCAACTCCACGGGCGAGCCGCTGCGCGATCACGAGCTGATCCACAACTACATCCTCATGGGGCTGTCGCATGCAGAGCAGCAGCAGGTCGAGGAGGAGTTCTGGCTGCCGATCGAGCGCAACACCGGCGAGGCGATCGGCGCGTTCTGGCGCCACTTCCTCATCATGACGACAGGCAGGGAAGTGTCGGTCGCCGGCGAGCACGGCGTCTACAGCGCCTTCCGCCACGAGTTCCCACACATGGGCCTCGAGGATCTGCCCGCACAGGCACGCGTCTGGCGGGAGTTCTCGGACATCTACCGGATCCTCCTGGAGCCGTCACAGGAAGAGGATCCCGAGATCCGCCGGCAGCTGGGCTACGTGAACACGTTCGGCCGCTCGACGTATCCCCTCGTCCTCAGCGCGTATCGGGACCACCGGCTCGGCGCGATATCGAAGGACGAACTCGTGCAGACGCTGGAGCGCATCCAGTCGTTGCTGCTGCGCCGTGCCGTGGTCGGCATCCCGAACGACCGTCTCATCGCCCGGCTGTGCCGCGCCCGGTCGCAGGGGCCGGAGGAACTCCTGCGCGCGTTCGCCCGGATCACGCCCTCGGACGAGCGCATCCGGGTGGCGCTCAAGTTCACCGACCTGCCGCACGCCCTGTACGTGCTCGGCCGGATCGAGGGCATCGCGGATCCGCACGGCTTCGATGTCGAGCACATCGTGCCGACCGCTCCGCACGACGCGTGGTCGGGCGACGGCGTGCGCCCCTGGAGCGAGTACTCCGAGGACGAGCAGAACAGCCACCGCGCCCTCGCCGGAACGCTGGGCAACCTGACCCTTCTCGAGGAGCAGCTCGCGGAACGCGTCTACGGCGCGTCCTTCCCGGACAAGCGCGACGCCTACCGGCGGAGCCGCGTCGACGAGAACAGCGCACTGGCCGGGCTCGGCTCCTGGGGCACCGCCGCGATCGCCGAGCGCACGGCGGCGCTCACCGACGCGTTCGTCCAGGTCTGGCGCCGGCCCGCGGTCGTCGAGATCGACGACGACGGACTCACCCCGATCCTCGACGCCGTGCGGCGGCGGGGCTGGCCGACCGGCTGGGAGCGCGAGTTCGACTACGTCGAGTACCGCGGTGAGCGCTGGGAGGTCCCCGACGTGAAGTACCTGTTCAACCGCGTCTTCCGGCGCGGCTGGACCGATACCCGCGAGGCCCTCGACGCGTTCAACGCCCGCAACGGCGGTCCGATCTACGACGAGAAGGCGTGGAACGGCACCTGGGACGAGCTCGACGCCGACCACTTCCTGTACATGGGGTGGGACGCGAAATACATGATGAGCGCGGTGCAAGGCCTCCTGGAGGAGTCGGGCCTGGCCGCGGAAGTGTTCGTGAAGTACTCCTACATCGGGAATGTGATGTGATGACGATCTCTGCCGCCCCTGTGATCCGCCGCCGGATGATGGACCTCACCCTCGAGGAGCACACGCTCACCGTGCCTCTGGTGTGGTCGGATCCGTCCGACACCCGCACGATCGACGTGTTCGCCTCGGTCGTGTCCCGCGAGGGCGGCGAGGATCTCCCCTACCTGGTGTTCCTGCAGGGCGGCCCCGGATCCGAGGCTCCGCGCGCCCTGCACGCGCCGGCCGCGCCGTCGTGGCTGGATCAGGCGCTCGCACAGCACAGGGTCGTCATGATCGACCAGCGCGGGACCGGGCGGTCGACCCCCGTCGGCGACGGCATACTGTCCCGTGGCACAGAGGCGGTCGCCGAGCACCTCACGCACCTGCGCGCGGATGCGATCGTGCGGGACTGCGAGGCCATGCGGGAGCACCTGGGCGCGGACCGCTGGAACGTGCTCGGCCAGCCGTTCGGCGGCTTCACGACCCTCGCCTATCTCTCCACGGACGCCTCGTCGATCGACCGCGCGTACCTCACGGGCGGCCTCAGCACCGTGACCCGCGGCCCCGACGAGGTGTATGCGCTCTGCTACGACAAGATGCGCGACGCCTCGGAGCGCTACTACCGGCGCTTCCCCGAGCACCGGGAGCGCATGCGCCGCCTGGTGGATCTCGCGGCGTCCGGCGACATCGTGCTGCCGTCCGGCGAGGTGGTCTCGCCGTCCCGGCTGCGTTCGGCGGGATCGGCCCTCGGCACCAACGACGGCTGGCAGACGCTCTGGCAGCTGCTGGAGCTGGATCCCACGAGCAACGCGTTCCGCTACGACCTCGCTGCGGCGATGCCGTTCGGCGGCCGCAACCCGCTGTACTTCGTGTTCCACGAGTCCAGCTATGCGAACGGCCACGTCACCGGCTGGTCGGCCGAGCGTGTGGAGCCCGCCGACTTCGTCGACGACGTCACGCTGTTCACCGGCGAGCACATCCGACGCGACTGGACCGAGACGGTCCCGGCCTTCCAGCCGTGGCGCGACGTCGCCCTCGCGCTGGCCGAGCACGAGTGGCCCGCGATCTACGATCCGGCCGCACTCGCAGCGTCGGGCGCGCGCGGCGCCGCCTCGGTCTACGTGAACGACCCCTACGTGCCACTCGAGTACTCGCTGGAGACGGCGGCGCTGCTTCTAGACCTCCGCCTGTGGGTGACGAGCGAGCACGAGCACAACGGACTGCGCGCCGGGCGCGTGCTCGAGCACCTCATCGACCTGGCCCACGACCGCCGGGTGCGCTGAGCGACGTCAGCAGGGACGCGGTGCGCGCGGGCGATCAGCCGGCGCGCACCGCCTCGTACTCCGGGAGCAGCGCCTGCCAGCGCTCCTTCCAGGCGGGCGCCGGCTCCGCGGCGGACCAGCCGGAGGGATGCGCACCGGCTGCGGATCGCAGGGAGCGGCCGAGATCCTCGAGGTGGACCTGCCAGCCCGCGGCATGGAAGTGCAGCACGCCGACGCCGAGACCGCGCTCCTCCACCACCAGTCGGGACTGCTGGCCCTCTGCGGACAGCCATGCCTCGATCACGGTCTCCTCGTCGGTACCAGGCTCCTGGGTGACCACCAGGTGGTGCGGAGCCTCGCAGACGTCGATCCGCATCGCCCCGGTCCACGTGCTCGTGAACGTGGCGTCCAGCATGCCCCCGACGCGGAAGTCGCCGGTCACCTGGACGATCCAGCGCGCCAGCCGCGCGGGATCCGTGCACGCCTGCCAGAGGTCGTCCACGTCCGTGTCGTAGACGTCCTCGACGCGGATGGCGCCACGGGTGTCGTCGAGTTCCCACATCGTCCCGGTCGCGATCATGTCCTGTCCTTCTTCCCTCGGGCGATCTCGGTGTGCAGGGCGTCCAGGCGCTGCACCCACAGATCGCGGTACTCCTCGAGCCAGTCGTCGAGGTCGACCAGCGCCTCAGGGCGCAGGCGATAGATACGACGCTGCGCGTCCTGGCGCACGTCGACCAGGCCCGCTTCGCGCAGCACCCGAAGATGCCGCGACACCCCGGGCCGTGCGATCGGCAGCGCCTCGGCGAGCTCGCCCGCCGTCGCCTCGTGATCGCGCAGGATGCCCAGCACGACACGGCGACTCGGGTCGGCCAAAGCCTGCAGAACGGCGTCCATGACGCGAATGTACCGCGTCGGTTACTTACCCGCAAGGGTACGTTCGAGTCGCGCGCGATAGCGACGCCGAGCGCGCTCGTCAACCCCGTCGCGATCGGATGGCGGACCTGCGAGCGTGTGACCCACGACACACACGAGAGGAGGCACGCCATGAGCGCTGCCGATCACGCGAAGAACGCCGCCGAGAAGCTCGGGGGAAAGATCAAGGAGGGGGCCGGCAAGGTCACCGACAACGAGAAGCTCGAGAACGAGGGCCGGATGGATCAGGCGAAGGCCGATCTGAAGGAGGCCGGAGAGAACCTCAAGGACGACGTGAAGAAGGTCGGGGAGCACGTCAAGGACGCGATGCACGACTGATCCCGCAGAGCGGCGCCCCGCCGGGTGCGGAGAACGGATCCGGTGGGGCGGGCGGGACTTGAACCCGCGATCGTTGGGTTATGAGCCCACTGCCTTCACCAGCTTGGCCACCGCCCCGGACCTTCGAGACTACCGGTCCTCCGGGTCGATCGAGGACGCCTCGCGCACGCGGTCAGGCGGGCATGGCCTCGCGATGCGTCGCCGAGTGGTCGCGGTAGACCCGCGCGTTCTCCCGGAGCCCCTCGCGCTCGGAGGCGGTGAGCGCGCGCCGGACCTTGGCGGGCACACCGGCGACGAGAGAGCCGTCGGGCACCTCCGTCCCGGAGAGTACCAGCGCGCCGCCCGCGATCAGGCACTCCGCGCCGATCACGGCGCCCGAGAGCACCACGGCACCCATCCCGATCAGCGAGCCGTCGCCGATCGTGCAGCCGTGCACCACCGCGTTGTGACCGATCGAGACGTCGTCACCGATCACGACCGGGTGTCCCTGATCGACGTGCACCGAGACGTTGTCCTGCGCGTTGCTGCCTGTTCCGATCGTGATCGTGTCGGAGTCGGCGCGCAGCACCGCGTTGTACCAGACGCTGGACGCCTCGCCGATCGTCACGGATCCGATCACGCGCGCTCCTGCGGCGAGGAACGCCGTGCGGTCGATCGCGGGACGGCGGCCGGGCAGGGACAGGATCGTGGCGTCGTCGCTCATACTGCGACCCTATCCGCCCTGTCCCTGCGCGCGGATCCGGTCAGCCGATCCCCATCGCGCTCCTGAGCGCCGCCGTGTACTGCGGCGCGAGGGAGTTCGCGAAGGTGACGGTGATGTGGTCCTGGTCGCGGTAGATGTTCGCACCGCCGACGACGGCGCGACAGTTCTCGTCGTCGCAGAACACCTTCGTGAAGTCGAGCAGCGTGACGTCCTTCTGGCCGTCCGCGGCCGCACGCAGCGGGTCCTTCTCGGTGAGCAGATCCGAACGCGCACCATCGCAGGCGCTCTGCGCGCGCGTGCGCAGGCACTTGTTCGGGTCGGTCTCCCACACCGGGTTGTCGACCACGGTGACCACGGGCGTGCCCTTCGACGTCTGCGTGGCCCATGCCTCGCGGTATCCGGCGACCGCCGCGTCGTAGGAGGATCCGTGATCCCCTGCCGCGTACGGCGTCGTGGAGAGCGCTGCGGTGAAGATCGCGTCGAAGTGCTTCTGCTCGAGCTGCTTCGCGACCGCGGCACGGTACTGCGTGCACGCGTCGCCGAACGCCCCGCCGGTGGACAGCGGCGTGGTGTTCCACGGGCAGGCGCCCTTGAAGTAGGTGGTGAGGTGCCACCCCTCCTTCTCGGCGATGCCCTGGAACGTCGTGAGCAGCTGATAGGCGTGGCTGTCGCCGATCAGGGCGACCTGCTTGGCGTTCGGATCCTTGGAGCCGAACTCGCACGAGACCGCGCGCGCGTCGTTGAGCTGCACGAAGCACTGCGACTGCTCGGGGCGGTCCACGCCCGCGAAACCGGGGGCCGGCAGGATCTCGTCGGTCGTCTTTCCCGCGCAGGACTCGTCGAGGACGGCCGCCGCCCCGAAGCATGCGGGCGGGTTGGCACGGAGCTCCGCGATGGCCTGAACGCCCTGCTGATAGGTTCCCGCGTTCGCGGCCCAGCCGGCGCCGGCTGTTCCCGCGACGATCACCATCGCCGCGAGGGCCGCCCACAGCGAGAGCCGGGGCTTGCGCGACGTCAGCGGCTTCCAGGTGCGCGCCGGATCCTCGACGAACTTCTTCGTCAGCCAGGCGAGCAGGAAACAGATGCCGACGAGCGCGACACGGTGGTAGATCGAGAGGCCCCAGAACGGCAGGGACGGCGCGATGATGATGAGCGGCCAATGCCACAGGTACAGGCTGTAGGAGATGTCGCCCGTGAAGCGCATCGGGCGGATCGCGAGGATGCGGGTCGGGTACCACCAGCGTTCGGTGTTCGAGGCCGCGATGATCGCCGCCGCCGCGAGAGTCGGGATCGCAGCCATGTAGCCGGGGAACGGCGTCTGCCCGTCGAAGCGGTAGATCACGACGAGCAGCACGATGATGCCGCCCCAGCCCAGAACGAAGCTGCCGATCGCGTTGCTCACGCGCAGGCGCGGGACGAGCGCGAGTACGGCGCCCACGCCGAACTGCCACATGCGGCCGAACGTCACGAAGTACGCCGGAGCGGGGTTCGTGATGGTGAACCACACGCAGAAGACGAACGAGGCCACCGAGACCACGCCGATCGCGATCGCCGCCGCGCGCAGGCGGGAGCCGCGGAAGTACTTCACCGCGATCCATGCCGCGAACAGCATGATCAGCGGCCAGAGCACGTAGAACTGCTCCTCGAGCGAGAGGGACCAGTAGTGCTGCACCATCGTCGGGTCGCCCGCGTGCGCGAGGTAGTCGGCGGAGTTCAGCGCGAGGAACCAGTTCTCCACATAGAAGGTGGAGGCGACGATCTCCTGGAGCTCGGCGGGGAGCTGCGACAGCGGCGAAAGCACCGGGATCGCCGCGACGATCGCGCAGAACAGCAGGACGAGCAGCGAGGCCGGCAGCAGACGGCGGGCGCGGCGGGCCCAGAACTGGCCGAGGTTCACCCGTCCTGTGGCGTTGAGCTCTCTGGCGAGGTGCGCCGTGATCAGGAAGCCGGAGATCACAAAGAAGATGTCGACGCCGACGTAGCCGCCGCTCAGCCGCCCCGGCCAGAAGTGGTAGAGCACGACGGCGAGAACCGCGATCGCGCGCAGACCCTGCACGTGGGGGATGAAGTTCGATCCGACCTTCTGTGCTGCGGATGCGCCCTGTTCATCGGAGCTGCGGAGTCGGCGCAGGGCCGCACGGGAGGAGGTACCAGCTGTTGCCACCTGACGAAGGTATCCCGGATCGCTGTGTCCTCCCGCCGTCCACGCGGCACACGCGAAGATCCGCAGGGAAGGCAAGCCTTGCCGAAATACTGCGTGACCTGCGGGTTAGCGTTGCCTCAGCTTGCTTGCGGAACATTCTGAGCCGAGTAGCGTTGGGGTCAAGACATCAGCACGCACGGATCCGAATGATCACCGAGGAGACATCATGAGCAACGCCGAGACCATCACCGCAACCTCCGTCGACCCGACCGTCGCGGCCGGCGCCGCCCAGTTCCTGACCCCGGTCGTGCTGGGCCTGCAGGCCCTCACCGTGAACGGCAAGCAGGCGCACTGGCACGTCCGCGGCGCGAACTTCGTCGGCGTGCACGAGCTGCTCGACGTGATCGTCGACCACGCCGGAGACTTCGCAGACACCGCCGCGGAGCGCATCGTCGCCCTCGGCCTGCCGATCGACGCCCGCGCCACGGTCGTGGCAGAGAAGGCCGGGGCCACCCAGGTGCCCGCCGGTTTCACCCGCTCGGACGACCTCGTCCGCGCCGTGATCGCCGACATCGACGCGATCCTCGTGAACGTCAAGGCCGCCGTGGAGGGCCTCGACGAGATCGACCTCACCAGCCAGGACGTGGCGATCGAGATCCAGCGCGGTCTCGAGAAGGACCGCTGGTTCCTCGTGTCGCACATCGCCGCCTGACACCGTCTGTCAGCGAAGGACCCCCGCCCTGTTCAGGGACGGGGGTCTTTCTGCAGGTACGCGAGCACGGCCAGCACGCGGCGGTGGTCGGTGCCGGAGTCTTCGAGCCCGAGCTTGGCGAAGATCGCGGAGACGTTCTTCTCGACCGCTCCCACCCCGACGCTCATGCCCGCCGCGATCGACACGTTGCTGCGCCCCTCCGCCATCGCCTCGAGCACCTCGCGCTCCCGCGGGGTGAGGCGGGTCACCGGATCCGGTCCCGTCCGCATCAGCTGCTGCACGACCCGCGGATCCAGCACGGTTCCGCCTCGGCTCACCTGCCGGACCGCCGCGGAGAGCTCCTCGAGCGAGGTGACCCTGTCCTTGAGGAGGTAGCCGACTCCGCCGTCGCCCGCGCCGAGCAGCTCTCTGGCGTAGACCCCTTCGACGTACTGGCTGAGGACGAGGATGCCCACCTCCGGCAGCGCCTCTCGCAGAGCGAGCGCCGCGCGGATGCCCTCGTCCCGGAACGTGGGAGGCATCCGCACGTCGAGCACGGCGACCTCCGCCGCGGCAGCCCTGGTGCGCGCCACCACGTCTTCGGCGTCGGCATGCGCGCCGACGGTCTCGAAGCCGGCCTCCGCGAACAGGCGCACGAGCCCTTCGCGCAGCAGGATCGAGTCCTCGAAGAGGATCACGCGCAAAGGGGTCTGCTGATCGGTCACGCCCTTCAGACTATGGGGCGTGCGATCGCGCCTCCGGCTGCTCCCCCGTCTCGCCGCTCGATCAGGCGGAGACGGGCACGGTCACCGTGACGATGGTCGGACCGTCCTCCGGGCTGTCGATGTGCATCGTGCCGCGGAGTCCCTGCACACGCTGGGAGAGGCCCTCGAGCCCGCCGCCGGGCCGCGGAGCCGCCCCGCCCCGCCCGTCGTCCAGCACGGTCACCCGCACCGCGGAGCCCTCCCTGACCGCCGTCACAGAGGCGCTGTCCGCTCCCGCGTGCTTGGCGGCGTTGGTCAGCAGCTCGGCGACCACGAAGTAGAGGTTCCGTGCGGCCTCGGGGCTCAGCGCCGCGGTGATCTCCGGCGCGACGTCGGCGCGCACCGGCAGCGCGCTGGCGGCCGCGAGTCCCGAGATCGCTTCGGCGATCCCCCGGTCCTGCAGCAGCGGCGGTGCAACCCCGCCGGCCAGCGCCCTGAGCTCGTCGAGCGCGGCCTGCGCATGGGCACGGGACTCCTGTGCGAGCGCCGCGACCGCCGCGGCGTCGCCGTCGGCCGCGCGCCGCTCCAACGCGGCGAGATCCATCTGCAGGCGCACCAGGCGCTGCTGCGGACCGTCGTGCAGATCCCGCTCCAGCCGGCGCAGGCCCGCATCCTCGGCCTGCACGGCTGCGTCGAGGGAGGCGTCGAGACCCTCGACCTGGGCGACGAGGTCGTCGGACTCCCATCGCCCGGTCAGCGCCGCGGCGACCATGCCGTGCAGGCGCACCAGACCACGCAGCACGAGCGGGAGGGTGATGAGGAACACGATCCCGACGCCGAGGTAGAGCATCGACGCCCACCGGTGCGGATCCGGAGACGGGTCGATCCCGCCGAAGATGTGCTGGACCGCCCAGGGCACCCAGATGCTCTCCGCGTTGCCGTCGGGGATGAACGGCGACCAGAACCAGTACGTGGGGCCGCCGAGGGACATCACGACCCAGACGGTGGCGAAGGCGAAGGTCACGATCGCGACGATCGGACGCACGAGGAGCGCCGACAGCAGCGCCATCCAGTAGTGCGCGTTCCGCAGCGGCTGGGTGAGGCGCGCCCAGAACCCGGTCCCTCGCGTGCCGCGACGCCAGTCGGGCGCCGAGATCGCGGGTTCGCTGGTGATCCGCAGCAGAGCCCGCTCCGCCTCGGCGAAGCCGCGCGCGACGTAGAGCGAGCCCACCAGGACGGGCACGCCGATCACGAGCACCAGGGAACCGACGCCGACGCCGAAGACCGCCCAGGTGACGCCCATCGCCACGATCGCGAGGGGCACCGACAGCAGGACCAGGAACAGGGCGTTGCCGGGGGCCGCGGCCCACGCGTGGCCGTAGCCGCGTCGGGGTGCGGCCGGCGGCACCGAGAAGCGCGAGTCGAGGGGTCGCGTGGCGGTGGTCATCGAGGTCTCCTGTGTGATGCGTCTGAAGGCGCGGATCGGCGCCTGATACCACGATGCCGCGCCGGGGCCGCGCCCGACAGGGTGCGGGCTGCCGGATCCGTCGGGGGGTTAACCCCCGTACGTCACCCGCCCGCCGACGATCGTCGCCGCCACCGGCATCGCCCGCAGTCCGCTCGCATCGGCGGTCGCGGGATCCGCGCCCAGCAGAGCCAGGTCTGCCACTGCTCCCGGACGGACGCCGGCGTCGCCGCCGGTCCCGCCGTGCGCGCTCGCGGCGAGGGCGGTCTCGAGGTCGAGACGCTCTTCGGGATGCCAGGGCACGCGGTCGTCATCGGTACGGAAGACGGCCGCGGAGATCGCCTGCCAGGGATCGAGGGCCGCCACCGGCGCATCGGATCCGAAGCGCAGCGTCGCCCCCGCGCGGTGCAGCGATGCGAGCGGGTACGCGATCGCCGTCTGCTCCGCCCAGAGCGCATCCGCCGCGTCCCGATCGTCGAGCGCATGCTGCGGCTGAACGCTCGCAGCCACGCCGAGCCGCCCGAACCGGGCGAGGTCTCCATGGCTCACGAGTTGAGCGTGCTCGATCGTCCCCTGCGCGCCGGTCGCGGCATACGCGTCCAGGGCCGCCGTGACCGCGAGGTCGCCGATCGCGTGCAGCGCGATCTCGAGCCCCGCCCCGGTGGCGCGCAGCAGCAGCTCCTGCAGCTCGGCGGGAGGCACGGTGAGCACGCCGTGGTTGTGCGGGTCATCGGCGTAGCCGTGGCTGCAGGCGGCCGTGCGCGTGCCGAGCGAGCCGTCGGAGATGATCTTGAGCGGCCCCGCGTGCACGAGGCCGTGCGGGTCGGGGGTCATGATCTGTCCGGTGTGCAGCCCCTCGGAGATCGCGCGGTCGAGGTCGTGCGGGTAGACCGCGTACTCGACGCGATGCGTGTCGAAGCCGCGCCCCAGCCGGCGTGCCCACGCCTCGGCGTTCCACGCCATGTCGAAGTCGACGAGTCCCACGACGCCGCGGCTCGCCGCGCGGCGCGAGGCCGCGAGCACCGCCTCATCGGCGACCGCCGGATCCGCGGCGTTCAGCCGGCGGGAGATCTCGAACGCGTCCTCCTCGCGGAGCACGCCGTCCGCAGCAGCCGCGAAGCCCTCTCGGCGGAAGGCCACGGAGTTCAGCCACACGCTGTGCACGTCGGCGTTGATGAGGTAGGTCGGGACCTCGCCCGTGTGCTCGTCGAGCAGCGTCAGCTCTGGCCGATCCGTCCAGCGCACATCGCGGAAGCCGGTGCCGACCCTCCGCCCGTCTCCCAGCACGGCCGCGCGCGCCATGCGCGCTGCGGCCTCGACGGCGCTCGTCGTGCCGGAGAGGTCTTCGCGCTGCGCCGCGAGGGCCCACTGCACGGTGTGCACGTGGTGATCCCACAGGCCGGGGACGATCCACGCGCCATCGCCGTCCCACACCCGCCCTCGCAGCGGGAGCGCCCCTGACGGCGCGATGTCGGCGATCCGACCGTCCTCGAGGAGTACATCCACCGGGCCTTCCACGGCGAGCAGTCGGCGATCCGCGGTCGCGATGCGGACCGCGCGGATCGCATCGAGCTGCGCGCCGGCCTCCGCCGCCGTCACCGCGCGTCCGCCCGCGCCGCGAGGCGCGCGTCGTGGGCGCGCTGCATCTCGGCGGCCAGCGAAGGGCTCGCGTACACGCCGTCGCCCTGCAGCTCGAGGATCACGTTCTCGATCACCTCGTCGGGCTTGTTCTGGCTGAGCTTGCGCTTGGCGGTGACGCGGGTCGGGGTCAGCCGAAAGCCGACGGTGCCCGCCTCGAGACGGCGTACGAAAGCCTCGTCGTTCGGCGGGGTCCACATGCCGCGAGGGTCTGCGAGCCTGCCCTCGAAGTGATCCACGAGGTGGTTCAGCACACGCAGGTTCTCCTCGCCGTCGAGCAGCTCCGGCACGCCGGAGAGGTGCACCGCGACGTAGTTCCACGTGGGCACCGCGGCGACGTCTCCGTACCAGCCGGGCGAGACGTAGCCGTGCGGACCCTGGAAGACCACCATCAGCTCCTGCGTCCCCAGCCCCAGGACGAGGTCGTCCGGGCGGCCGACGTGGGCGACGATCGTGAGGTCGTCGCGCTCGGGATCGAGCAGGACCGCATAGTGCGACGCGGTCATGCCGTTCTCGTCGCGGCCCACGAGCGTCGCCCACGGGTTGGCGGCGATGATCCGCCGCAGCTCGGCGACGTCGGTCATGGCGAAGCTCGGATTCTGGCGCATGGAACCATGCTATTCACCGCGGGGCGGGGGTGGGCGCTCCCGGAACGCCGCGGAGTCGCCGGGGCCGACTGGCGCCGGGATCGTCCTCCACAATCCCGCGTCAGACAGAGTTCTGCACCGTTTGGAAATCTTGGTTGATCTGGGGTTCGAATGTCGGTGGCCCCGAGGAGGATGGGGGTATGAAGACGTTGGATGCGATCGCGGCGCTGATC
>NZ_PCOW01000031.1:0-38313 GCF_002979495.1 Microbacterium sp. MYb64
CGCGCCGCCGATGCCGCCCGCGCCGAGCATGCACCGCGAGCAGCCCATCGCGCCGCCGCCTGCGGCGAGCGCTCCGCCCGCCGCTCCGTCCGCTGAGCGCACACCCGCCCCATCCGCGCCGGGCGACGCGAAGCCCGCCCCGACCGAGGCGGAGATGGCGCGCGCCCGCCAGATCCTCGACACCGTGTCGACGGCGTACTCCGCCCGCATGGTCGGGCAGGAGCGCCTGCGCACGAGCCTGCTGCTCGCCCTCATGGCCGGCGGGCACATCCTGCTGGAGTCGGTGCCCGGTCTCGCCAAGACCACGGCGGCGAGCACCCTCGCCGACACGGTCAAGGCCGACTTCAAGCGCATCCAGTGCACGCCCGACCTGCTGCCGAGCGATATCACCGGCACGCAGATCTACGATGCGGCGAGCGGCACGTTCCGCACCGTGCTGGGCCCCGTGCACGCCAACTTCGTGCTGCTCGACGAGATCAACCGCTCGAGCGCCAAGACCCAGTCCGCGATGCTCGAGGCGATGCAGGAGCGGCAGACGACGATCGGCGGCGAGATCCACCGGGTGCCGCGCCCCTTCCTCGTGATCGCGACGCAGAACCCGATCGAGCAGGAGGGCACGTACGAACTGCCCGAGGCGCAGATGGACCGCTTCCTGCTCAAGGAGATCGTCGAGTATCCGAGCCCGGCCGACGAACTCGAGGTGCTCGCGCGCATCGACTCCGGCGCACTGGATCCCGATCGGCACGCCACCACGACGATCTCGCTCGCCGACGTCGAGCAGCTGCAGGACATCTCCTCGCGCGTCTACGTCGACCCCGCGATCCGCAACTACATCGTCTCGCTCGTCTACGTCACGCGAAACCCGGTGCCGTACATCGGCGAGACGCTCGGCGGCTACATCAAGTACGGATCCAGCCCGCGCGGATCCATCGCGTTCCTGGCGGCCTCCCGCGCGCTCGCGCTGCTCGCCGGGCGCTCGTACGTGATCCCCGAGGACGTGCGGAACCTCCGCCACCTGGTGCTCCGCCACCGCGTGCTGCTGACGTTCGAGGCCGAGGCCGAGAACGTCCGCAGCGAAGACGTCATCGACGCCGTGTTCGGCGCCGTGCCGACCCCCTGACCCCTCGACAGGCTCAGGGACCGGAGGACACCATGGCCAGCCTGCTGACGCCGGTGAAGGGCAAGCTCTTCATCGACTCGACGCGCAAGTCGACGCACGCGCTCGACGGCGCGTACGCGTCGCTGCTGCGCGGGCACAGCCTCGACTTCGATGACCTGCGCGCCTACGAGTACGGCGACCAGATCCGCGACATCGACTGGAAGGCGACGGCCCGGCTCGGCTCCCCCGTGGTGCGACGCTCGCTCGCGACCCGCATGCACACGGTGCTGTTCGCGGTCGACACCGGTCTCGCGATGACCGCGCTCGCGCACGACGAGAAGCCGAAGAAGGATCTCGCGATTCTCGCGGTCGGCGTGCTGGGACTGCTCGCACTGCGGCACGGCGACGACTTCTGCCTGGTCAGCGGCGATTCCGCCGGCGTCCGCAGGCGTGAGATCGGCCGCAGTGAGGCCGCCCTGGAGCACACCCTGCGCACGATCGACCGTACGGTCGACGCCGCCTCCGCTCCGAGCGACCGCGACGCGCTGCTTTCCTACATCGCGCGCACGATCGCCCGGCGGATGATCGTCGTCGTGGTCACCGACGACGCCCCCGTCACCGATGAGACCGAACGGCTGCTGCGGCGCCTGCGCGTGCAGCACGACGTGCTGTGGATCACGCTGCGCGACGCCGAACCCGTGCTGGAGTCGCGCCCGGCCCGTTCGACGGGCTCAGGGACCGGCCCGCAGCGCGCCCGCCGCGACGTCGCCACGCGCTGGGCGATCCCCGAATTCCTGCAGGGCGACCCGGAGCTGGCCGCCGAGCTGCACGCGGCGGACGCGGCGGACGTCGCGCATACCGAGGCGCTGCTGCGCCGGCTGGAGATCACCCACGTCCCCCTCGCCGAACAGGACGAGGCGGTCGGAGCGCTCCTGCGGATGCTGGATGCGAGGTCGCATGTCCGGCACGGATGAGCTGTACCCACCCGCCCAGTACGGGTGGGGCTGGATCCTGCTCGCGATCGGCGTGCTGGCCCTGATCGCCGGGCTGGCCTGGCTCGTCGTGGTGCTGACCCGGCCACGCCGCGCGATCGCCTTCGCCGCGCCGGCCGCGGTGCCGGCTCCCCCCACCGACGTGGCGACGGTGCTGCGCCAGGAGTACCTCGGCACGATCGCGCAGATCGAGGCGGACTACCGCGCCGGCCTCACCGACGCCCGCCGCGCCAACCTCGACCTCAGCCGCGTGGTCCGCGGCTTCGTGAACGAGTACAGCGGCATCGAGGCGCCCGTGCTCGCCCTCGACGACCTCGTGCGCTTGGGCGTGCACCCCTCGCTCATCGACGCGATCGGCCGCAACTACTACCCGAGCATCTTCCGGCGCGCCGCCCCGTCTCCTGAGCCTGTCGAAGGGGCGCTCGTCGGCGCCGACGCCGCGCGGACGGTGGTGACGACGTGGTACTAGCCAGTATCTGGATCCTCCTCGCCGTCGTCGGCGCCCTGCTTCTCGCGATCGCGCTCGGGGTGCTGCTCGGTCTGCGCCGCCGGGGCTCCGGATCCGCGACGAGCGGCGCGCCGATCGCGCGCGCCGAGCGGATCCGCTCGCTGCCGGCGTTCCAGCGCGCGGTGCGCCGGCGCCAGGCGGCGCTCGCCGGCGTCGTCGCCCTCGGCGTGCTCGCGGTCGTGCTGGGCGGCGTGGTGGCGGCGCGTCCCATCGCGCAGAAGACGATCCAGCCGGTGTCCACGAATCGCGACATCATGCTGTGCCTGGACGTCTCCGGATCCATGACCGACGTCGACAAGGAGATCGTCTCGATCTTCGACAAACTCGCCGACGGCTTCAAGGGCGAGCGCGTCGGGCTCACGATCTTCAACAGCTCCGCGGTGCAGGTCTTCCCCCTCACCGACGACTACGCCTTCATCCAGGAGCACCTGCGCAGCCTCATGAAGGGCCTCGACTACTCGACCGACATCCCGGAGCAGTGGGTCGGCACGATGAACGGGGTCGGCGCCTCGCTCATCGGCGACGGCCTCGCCTCGTGCGCCCTGCGCTTCGATCACGCCGACGAGCAGCGCGCCCGCTCGATCATCCTCGCGACGGACAACGAGCTGAACGGATCCCCGATCGTCACGCTGCAGGAGGCCGCAGACTACGCGGCCTCGAAGAAGATCCGGCTCTACACGATCAATCCGGTCGACGGCATCGACCAGCCCGACAGCAAGACCCTCGCCGATGCGGCCGCGGCGACGGGCGGCAAGGCCTACGCGCTGCGGGAGACGACGACGGTCGGCGACATCATCGCCCAGGTGCAGAAGCAGGAGGCGACCCAGCTCAAGGGGCAGGCCACCGTCATCTGGGCCGATGTGCCGCAGCTCTGGATCGCGGCGCTGATCGTGATCGCACTCGGCTTCGTCGTCCTGCTGTGGAGGGTGCGCCTGTGATCCTCCAGCCCGTCCTCGCACCGCTCCTGGTGATCCTGATCGTGCTGCCCGTGCTGGGCGCCGCGGTCTGGATGCTCGTGCGCGCCGCGCGCCATGGCCTGTCCGCCGGATCCGGCGCCGGACCCGTGATCTGGGCGCTGCGCGTCGTGCTCGTGCTCGCGTGCGGCGTGCTGCTGCTGCGCCCCGGCGTGCCGGGAGGGCACGTGCGCACCCTCGCCTCCGCGACCGACGTGGTGATCGCGATCGACACCACCGCGAGCATGGTCGCCGAGGATTGGAACGCCGGCGCCTCGACGAAGGGCGGAACCGCCGATCAGCGCATGGCCGGTGTCCGCGAGGACGTGCGCCGCATCGCCGAGACCTACCCCGGGGCTCGGTTCGCGCTCATCACGTTCGACGCGAACGCGGTGCTGCGGCTCCCGCTGACCACCGACACGGGCGCGCTCGTCTCGGCCGTCGAGGTGCTGCAGCCCGAGGTGACCCGGCAGTCCAAGGGCAGCTCGATCGGCATCGCGAACGCGCTGCTCACGCAGACCCTGCAGAACGCGCAGAAGGCCTCGCCGGATCGGGCGCGGATGGTGTTCTACCTGGGCGACGGCGAGCAGACGGTCTCCACCGAGCCGGAGCCGTTCGACAGCGCGAAGAAGCTGATCTCCGGGGGCGGGGTGCTCGGCTACGGCACCGACAAGGGCGGCCCGATGCGCGAGACGACCGGCGCGGTCGGCCCTTCGACGGGCTCGGGGACCGGTTCTGCAGGCACCGGGCAGTACATCCAGTACCAGGGCTCCGACGCCCTCAGCCGCATAGACGAGAAGAACCTGCAACGGATCGCGGCCGAGTTCGGCGTGACGTACGAGCACCGCGCGGCCGACGCGAAGATCACGCTGCCTCCCGCGCCGAAATCGACCACGGCCTACCGCGAGGACGATCCGCTCACCCAGCCCACCGATCTCAGCTGGATCGTGGCGCTCGTGATCGTCGCGCTGCTGTGCGCAGAGATCGCCCGCGCGACGATGTTGATCGTGCGGATGCGCGGGCTCTCGGTCCCTGAGCGAGCGAAGCGAGACGAAGGGCGGCCGACCTCGCCGGGAGGTGACGCATGACGACCACCACACCACCGGTCCCTGAGCGAGCGAAGCGAGACGAAGGGCGCGAAGGGGCCGAAGCCGCGCACGCGCTGCTCGCCGCGAACCGGCGTCGCCGTGTCGTGCGCCGGTGGATCGCGTGGGGCTCGCTGCCGCTGCTGCTCGTCGCCGCCCTCTTCGTCGGCAAGGTCGTGAGCCTGTACGCCTTCGCCTACCAGTCGATCGTCTCGTACGTAGCGGGCGACTACACCGGATCCGTGAGCGCTGCCGAGGGCCTGAACCCGGCGAACTGGTTCGAGCCGTACAAGGCCCCCTTCGACCAGGGCGTGGGCCTCGCCGAGTCCGGAAAGCTCGCGGCCGGGCAGAAGAAGTTCGAGGAGTCGCTGAAGCTCGCGCACGGGCTCGAGGTCTGCGCCGTACGATTCAACCTCGCCCTGGTGCTCGAGCGCGAGGGCGATGCGGCGGCCGACGCGCAGCAGCACGCCACGGCGCTCGAGTTCTACGCGCAGGCGCTTCAGGTGAACGCGGACCGGCCGAAGGAGTGCGACAGCGCCCAGGCGCAGGAGCAGTCTCCGGATCCGCAGCGCGACATGAGCCAGTCGAACAAGGACCAGCAGGACAGGCTGCAGCAGAAGCAGCAGGACCAGCAACAGCAGCAGCAGAACCCCGATCCGCAGCAGCAGGATCCGCAGAACCCGCAGCCGAAGCCCGACCAGGGCAAGCTCGACGAGCTGCAGCAGAAGCTGCAGCAGGGGGAGCGGGACCGCCAGCAGAACCAGCAGAGCGACCAGGGAGACGGCGGCAGCAGCGGGACGGACAGGCCATGGTAGAGCGCAACGATCCGCCCCGGTACGTGTCGGATTCCGCCGGCGCCCCTCCCGTCCCGCCGCCCGGCGGCTACCGCGGTGCCCGCCGGGCCCTGCTCGGCACGGCCGTCCCGCTCGCGCCCTCGGCCGCCCCGTCGGGGCCGTCGAGCACCGACTCCCCCGGCGACCGAGACGAAGCGCGGCGCCCGGGCGAGCCCACCCCGCTCCCGACCAGGAAGAGCCCGCTCGGCTGGATCGCCCTGTGCGCCGCGATCGGGTTCGCGGTGCTCATGGTGATCCTGCTCGCCATCGGCGCGGCCGACGCCTTCTTCGGGGCGACCATGCTCGTGCTCCAGCTCGTGGTGCTGGGCCTCGCGATCGCCGCGCTGGCGACGAAGGCCGGGCGCGTGCTGGGCGCCGTCGCGCTCACGATCGCGCTCGTCCTGAACGTCGGGACGATGGGAGCCCTGAGCGCGATCCGCGTCGCCGCGACCGGATCCTACGACGGTCACAAGACCGACAAGCAGAAGCTCTGGGAGGCCTACCCGGGGATCAAGGACCAGGATCCGAGCCGGTATCTGCACCAGCAGTCCCTCGAGCAGCTGCAGCTGCTGGCAGACGAGACCATGGCGGATGTGCGCGCTCGACTGACCGCGGCCTACGGCCTGCAGTGGGTGAAGTCCGCCGACGCGCAGGAGCGTCCGGAGCGCAACGGCTACGGCGGCGAGTCGATGCTGGTGCGGTTCACCTCCGACACCTGGGCGACGACGACGCCGGTGACCGGCTACGCGCACAAGCTCGAGGTCATGCAGACCATCGAGTCGGTCATCACGCAGCACGGCTGGCGGGGCATGGTCGCGTTCAACGACCCCGGCAGCGGCGTGGATCCCGCGATGATCTCGAAGATGTACGGAGGCGCCACCCCGGAATCCCAGGTGGATTGGGAGTGGTTCAGCGACGACCAGCCGGATCCCGGCTGGTTCTACGCCGACATCACCGACCTCGCGAACGACACGACCGGCGAGTACCGCACCTCGCGGGAGCAGACCGCGCAGCGCACGGGCGAACCGCTCGAGGGCCTGCGGCTCACGGTCGTCGGGCGCTACATGCTGAGCGAGAAGAAGGTCGACGACTTCACCAAGGCGCTGACCCGCTACCCCTGAGCCTGAGACGACGTCTCAGCGAGGGCCCTCTGAGCACTCGGCGCCGTCACCGGGATCCGCAGCCGTGACGTGCAGCCGGCCGATCGCCCGCAGCACCACCTGGAGCCGGTCGCGCACGCTCCACTTGACCATGACCCTGCCGAGGTGGGTCTTCACCGTCCCCTCGGAGACGTGCAGCGCTGCCGCGATCTCGCGGTTGGTCATCCCCGTGCTCAGCAGCCGGACGATGTCGCGCTCGCGCGGTGCGAGCGATTCCGCGTCCTGCAGGTGCGCGGCTGCCCGGTTGACCGGACAGCGGGCGACGTGCGCCACGAGCAGATCCATCATCCCGCGGGAGACGAAGATCCGCCCGCCCGCGACCTCGGTGACGGCGGTGACGAACTCATCGGCATCGGCGTCGCGCCCGACGATCCCCCGGACGCCGGCATCGAGCAGGGCGGGAACGACATCAAAGCTCTCACTCGTCGTGAGGACGATGACCGAGGCTTTCCGCTCTCCCGCCGTGAACGCGGCGATCGGGCCGGGATCGAGCGGTCCGGCGCCGGAGAGGTCGTAGACGACTGCGGAGGGTCGATCCGGGTTCCCTGCGGTGACGTCCTCGAACGACTTCGCCGCCGAGACGTCGAACACGCCCTTCTCGCACAGGAGCGTCGAGAGCGCTGCGGCGAGCAGGGTGTCCGCGGACACGATCGTCACGCACGGCGCCGCCATCGGCCCCTCCGGGCGCGCGCCCGCAACGGCTCCCTCTCGTTTCTGGACACCGGTCACTAATACCCCCTGCCCTACTGTAGCGCGTGCCGTCTGATATATTGCGAGTCCCCTGTCCCCTCTTCGGGGGACAACCGGATCCGTGGTCGATCCGGCCGACCTCACGCCGTGGTCGCGGAGTCGCGGCGCGCGAGTTCCCGCAGGGCCGCACCGTCGCCGACAGGGATGACGAGTCCGACGACATGCCCGAGCGCGACGAGAGTCGTGAGGATCACCAGCGCCGGGGCCTGCACGAAGAGGAACCACAGCGGCAGCGCCGCGACGACCGGGGCCAAGGAACCCGCGACGATGACGGCGGCGTCGCGCGCCCTCGCGCCGGCCAGGCGGACGAGCCGGCAGGACGCCCCTCGAACCACCAGGACCGCGGGCGCTCGCCGGCCGATCAGGATCCGGTACGCGAGGACGTGCCCGAGCTCGTGCACCAGCACCGAACAGAGCAACACGAGCCCCATGATCGACACGGCGGCCAGACCCAGGTACCCGGTCGCGATGCCGATCACGAGAGCGCCGCCGAGGGCTCCGAGGAGCAGGCCCATCCCCGCGCCGAAGTGCCCCAGACTCGCGAGAGCCGCCGCGACGATGCCCGCAGGAAGGGCTTTCGCCCCCGTCGTGAACCAGGGCGGCATCCGCCACGACCGAGTGCCGACGGAGACGAGAAGTTCGTCGCTGCACAGCCCGGAGGACGCGGCCTCGGGTGAGGACGCCTCCACGCGCAGCCCGAGCTCCGGGCACTCCAGACGCCCGTCCACGAGGAGGACTCCCGTACGGCGGACCCGGCGGATCCTATGCACGACCGGGCTCGCGAGAGGCGTGGCGTGCGGCGACCACGGCGAACAGCCCGGCGAAGACGATCACGACCGCCACGAACAGCAGTCGATCGGTCCCCGGCGCCGCACTCCTGGTCGTCCAGCCGACCGCCAGCGTCGAGGACATGTAGAGCAGTGCCAGCAGGAACCCGCCCACCGTGGCCGAGAGCGGCTGATCCTCGCTGTAGGGAACGACGGCGCCGCAGAGCAGCGCGGCCACGAGCCCGAGCAGGCAGCGCAGCAGCACATCCGGCAGCTGCGCGACAGGGATCAGCCCGGTCGCCAGCACCGCGACGAGCACCGGCATGGCGAGGAAGGATCCTGCGATCGCCGCGGCGAGCGCCTTCGGCCACCGCCACGGCGCGCCGGACCCCGCGGCGAGGGTCGGAACCCAGTGCACCGACACGGTCCGGCCCACGGATTGCACGGCCAGCACGAAGGGCAGCACCGGAAGAGCACCGGCCAGCGCGGGCACGATCAGCATGGCCGCCGGCACCTGCCGGAGGGCGGCGACCGCGACCACTCCCAGCGGAAGCAGCAGGGCCGTGACGAGGAACTGCGGATTCCGGACGGCGACGAGGAGTTCGAGCCACAGCCGGCCGAACCACGGGTTCCTCGCGAGCGGGCGGGATCCGCGCAGCAGGGGCGCACCCGCGCGCGTTCCCTCGGGGCTGCGCTGACGGGAGCCGACCCAGAGCACGAGTGCGGCGAGCAGCATCCAGACGGCAGCCCCGGCCGCGGATCCGGCATCGAACGAGACCGCTGCTCGGGCGAAGGTCCGTGAGGGCAGGAGCTCGGCCGGCGACCATCCCGCGGCGCCGGCGGACGGCGGCGCGAGGATGTCCGGCGCGGTCGCGGCGAGCACCGCGGCGACCGCGAGCACTCCCGCGAACGTCGAGGCGTAGGTTGCGGGCAGCCGCACCCCCGCGCGACCGGCGGTCTGCAGCAGCGAGAAGAGCCCGACCGTCAGCAGGAGCACGGCCATCAGGAGGAGTGCGTACGCGAGGAGCCCGAGCACGATCCCGCCCGCGCCGGGACTCGTGCGCACGATCACCACGACCGAGGTGCTGGTGAGCGCGGCGCTGTACAGCAGGCCGGCGCCGAGCACCGGCGCGAGCTGGCCGATCCTGGCCTCTGCACGGCTGACGGGGAGCAGATCCAAGAGGTTCTGCAGCGCCGTGCGCGCGGGCGCCGACACGCACAGCACCACGGCCACCAGCCCCGCGGTCAGTGCGGCCGCGGCGAAGGATGTGCGCACCAGGGAGGACCGGAGTTCCTCGGGCACCTCCGCGGTCAGCTGCTGCCCGGCGACCACGGCCAGCGCGAGCCCGAACAGGGCGGCGACGACACCGCCTGTCGCCGCCCCGATCCGCACCGTGCGCGTGGTGGTCCCGAGGAGTCGGGCGACCTCCCTCGTCCACAGCACGAGCGAGGCTGCGCCGACCGCGGCGATGCGGCGGAGGCCGTTCATCCGGCCGCCGTCACTCGGCGACGCGGGCTCGACGCGGGCGACGCCCGACGAGCATTCGCACGATGACGTACACGACCGCGATGGCGGCGCCCGCGACGACCATCCCGACGGCATCCGGCACGAAGTTCAGAGCCACGGCGCCGTTCTCGGTCGACCTCCAGATGCGGATGATCCCGGGGATCACGACGTCCCTGTTGGTGAAGAACGCCATCACCAGGGCGCCGACGAGGGCGAAGAAGACGGTGCACACGCCGATGGTGCCGCCGGCGAGGCAGTGCAGGAGGAATCGGATACCCGTGGTCATGGGGGCCTCTCGTTCGAAATGGATGTCAGGTGAAGATCGTGGCGATCCGCTCGGCCCGTCGTTCGGCGTCGTCCCGGCGTCCGGTGACGTGCAGGAAGACGTCCTCGAGCGAGTGGCAGGCGGGCGCGTCCGCGATCAGGCGGGCGGGCGATCCGGTCGCGACGATCCGACCGCGATCGATGATGGTGACCTCGTCGCAGTCCCGTTCCGCGCGGATCATGTCGTGTGTGGCGACGAGCACGGCGCGTCCCCCTCGCGCGTAGGCGAGGAGGAGGCGCCGCACCGCCGCGGCCGCGTCGGGATCGAGACCGCGGAACGGCTCGTCGAGCAGGAGCAGGGAGGGCTCGTGCATGACGGCCGCGATGAGCTGCAGCTTGCGCTGCATCCCATGGGAGTACTCCGCGACCGCGGACGGGAGATCGGCGTCGATCCCCAGCGCCTCGGCGAGCGCGAGGGCACGTCCCTCGTCGTCCCTGCCGCGCATCGCATCGTGGAAGCGGAGGTACTCGCGCCCGGTCAGCACGCCGGGGAGCGGAAGATCGTCGGGCGCGAACCCCAGTTCGCGCCGGCTCCTCTTGTCCCCGACATCGACCCCTGCGATGCGGACGCTTCCCCGGCTGGGCGACACGAGGCCGGCGACGATGTGGAGGGCGGTGGTCTTGCCGGAGCCGTTCGGGCCGAGCACACCGTGGATGCGCCCCGACGGCAGCGTGAACGACACGTCGTGGAGCACGGTCTTCGCCCCGTAGCTCTTGGTGAGCGCCTGCGCGCTCAGCACCGCCATCCCCATCGTCTGCACCGTCACCCTAGGAGCGGCAGTACATCTTCCAGGTGCCGCCCCTCTCCCAGGCGGGCATGTCCACGGCCGGCCATCCGCCCTGGCTCCGGCAGTAGATGAACCACGCGGTGAAGAGCCCGAGGGCGATGACCACGGCGATCGCGATCGCGATGATCCACCAGAAGCCGTCCTGACGGACCGTCAGCGAATCGCTGATCCGCTCCCGGCCCCTCTCGATCGCGCTGGCCAGGTTGTTCTGCATCGACACGGTCGCAGCTGTCAAAGACATGCGGCCTCCTTCTCTCGTACGTGCTCGGATCCCTGACCGGTCGGATCCGATCCGGGAGTGCTCCGATGCTAGGAAGGGGCGCGATGCGGGCGCGTCTGCCTTTCGTCTCGACCTGGCGCACCGTTCGCCCACGTCCTGCGCGACCACCATCCAGGCCCGGCGGCCCTCTGGGTCCTGGCGGTCGCACCGACCGTCTCCGCACGCTCTTCTGCTCGGGCAGGCGCGCCGATATCTTCGAGGAATGCACACGTCTCTGCCGGAGCAGACCCTGACCCGCCCCGCCCGTTTCGCGATCGGCACGAGGACGTGGTCGATCGTGCGCCTCGTCGGAGCGCTCGCGATCCTCGCCGCGGTCGCGCACCAGCTCATCGTGACCCTGGGCATCGCACTGCAGGCGACCACTCCTTACGGCTCCCATGTGCCGACCGTCGTGGCGAACTTCCTCAGCTTCTTCACGATCGAATCGAACGTGCTGTCCGCGGTGGCGCTGATCCTCGCCGCGATCTGGGGGCTGCGCATCGCCCCCTCCGCGACGGGATCTGGGGACGACGCGGTCGAGCCGCGCGGGCTGGCGATCCTGCTCGCCTGCACCTCGACCTACATGATCGTCACGGGCATCGTTTACAACACGCTGCTGCGCGGCATCGAGCTGCCGCAGGGCTCCACGGTGGCGTGGGCGAACGAGATGATGCACGTCGTCGGGCCGCTCTTCCTGCTCGCCGACGTGCTGCTCGCCCCGCGTCGGCGCTGCCTCGGCTGGGGTGTGCTGGGCGCCATCGCCGCATTCCCGATCGTCTGGGCCGTGTACACGCTGATCCGCGCGAACCTCGTGATCAGCCCTCGCACGGGCGAGACCGGCTGGTACCCCTACCCGTTCCTGGATCCCCGACTCGTCCCCGGCGAGTACCTCGGCGTCGCCGGCTACATCGTCGGGATCGCCGTCGCGATCCTCGTCGTGGGCGCGGGCGTGATCTGGGTCTCCCGCAAGCGCGGGAGCTGAGTGGAGCCGACCCTCCCTGCGGACCGGCTCCACCGGGCACCACGCGCTATGAGCCCTCATCGAGAGGATTGGAGTCTGGGCTCACGATCCCGCTCACCTCACATGCGAACCTCTCTCCCGCGCGCGACGGGGAGGGGTAGCGCACGGGAGAGAGGCGCCTCTTTCTTCAGCGCTATGCCACTTTTCGTACCGTGAAGGGACTCGCTCGAGTTAGGCCACGACGAAGATCTGACCCGACTGATGTACGCCGCCGTTGTTTCCCGTATTGGTCTCGCCACCCGTCACTTCGAGGTTCATCTGGAACGCGTAGGACGTGTTCACTGGGCCCGCAACGACATGAGCCCACCTGAAGTCGTATTGCCCGACGGGCACCGGCGCCATGAGGAACGTGTAGTAGTCACGTCCTCCTTGCTGGAACGTATTCGCAAGCGTCCATCCGGCGGTCGCCCCAGAGTTCGGGAGCGCCAGTGTTGCAGCCGGGTTGTTGTTGGCTGAAGGCACGCTCACGGTGATCTGCACGCTCGGCGCCGGCGAGGGCCCAGCGCTCTGGAAGATCAGGTCCGCCCACGGCGTCTGACCACGCGCCACCTGAGTGGTGTTCGCGGTCGGACCGGACACGTACACGAGATCGAAACGGGCGACCGATGCGGTCGCGAGGGGCGCTGCCGCCGCTGCAGCGATCACGGGAACACTCCACGCGGCACCTTTCACAATGGTGCGCCGGCTGATGCGCGAGGGGACCCTCACGCTCCTGCCCGTCGCCTCTGCTCTGGCCGCGTATGCCTCTTCGCTCGTCATTCCTGTCTCCCCTTTGCTGACGGGCGCGATCGCCTCGTCCCGCAGAAGACATTCGCATGCGACCGGTCACGCGCCACTCGATCCGGAGGAAATGGCGGGCATTCGGTCATTTTCTGGACGGCTCGATGCCCACCACACGACCGCCCGTAGGGTTCTGTGGGTTGCTCGTCCTGCCCTCGCTGGGAGCCGGACGGCCTTGGGGGCGGCGTCACGGACACACGGCTGTTGGGGCGGGAGCAATTCACTGCTACCGACTAACAAGAGGCCCGTATGACCGTCCGGCACGAGATCTCAAGAGAACTTCGAGCAGCGGCCCATCGACGCGCGAGACGACGCCGGCGCCACGCTCGTCGCTACTACGAGGGGCGAAGTCCGTTCATGCGGGCTTCTCGAATCGTTGCTGGCGTGTTTGTTGGGGCCGGCCTCATACTGGCTGTCTATGCGTTCTTCTTCTACTCCTAGACCTTCTCGAAGGCCTCGGTGACCCCGGAGACGAGCCGCGGGGCACGGCGCAAGAATCACGAACGGGAACGTCCTGACACCCTGAGAATGGGTGAAGAAGCGGCGGAGCAGTGCGATGACTTCGGCTGGACGCCGACGGGCATCATCGATCCCACGCTGTTCGCGAAGGTGTCTCAACAACCCGGCTACGGGGTGGGGCGAGCATGGTCGGCGAAAGCGACCTACGATCTCTCTCGCGCGCCGAAACGCATCTATCTCGTGCATACGGTGGAGGGCGGCTTCGACTTCACCGTCGACGGCGAAACCGTCACAACTCGAGCAGGACAACTCGTCCTGCTCGATGGTGACGCACCCACCTCTGCCCGCACTCGCGCCGCGACCGCCCGTTTCGTCTGGCACCTCACGCCGACGTTCCTCAGCCCGCGAAGCCATCGGTTCCGATTCCACGAGCCGCTGTCCGTCGACAACGGCACCATGCAAGGCCTCATGGCGCTCACGAACGCGACTCTCCGCCACCCCGAGGCGGCACCGGCGAGCACGCACGTCGGTCATGCGCTGGAGCACTTGATCGCAGGCGCTCTGGAAGAAGCCGGAACGCTGTCGGGCACAGCCGATGCTGTGCACCGGGATGATCTCTTCACCGCCGCGCAGGGCGTGATCGAGTCGCGCTTCCGGGACCCGGCGTTCGACGTCAACCGGCTCGCCCGGGAGCTCTCCAGCACCGCCCGGCACGTCCACGCGGCCTTCCGTACGTTCGGAACCACCCCTCGCCGACAGATCGAAGAGCGCCGCATCGCCGAGTTCGAGCGCCTCACCCCGCAGATACTCACCCTCACCCAGGTCGTCGAGCGATCGGGATTCAGTTCGATCCGTCAGTACACGCGGGCCGCTGCACGTCACGCCGCGCCGCAGCACGATCGGGCGGACGAACGGGGCGCCTGATCCGGGCCCTCAAGGCCGACATCCACCCCGTCGAAACCCGCGAAACGCCGCCGATAGACTGGATCCCATGTCCAAGGTCCTCCAGTCCCTGCCCGTCGGCGAGCGCGTCGGCATCGCCTTCTCGGGAGGCCTCGACACCTCCGTGGCCGTCGCGTGGATGCGCGACAAGGGTGCTGTGCCCTACACGTATACCGGCGACCTCGGTCAGCCCGACGAGGACGACATCGCGTCGATCCCCGGGCGCGCGCTGGAGTACGGCGCCGAGGACTCGCGCCTCATCGACTGCAAAACCGCGCTCGTCGAGGAGGGCTTCGTCGCCCTGTCCTGTGGCGCGTTCCACATCCGCTCGGGCGGCAAGACCTACTTCAACACGACGCCGATCGGCCGCGCCGTCACCGGCACGCTGCTGGTGCGCGCCATGAAGGAGGACGGCGTCGACATCTGGGGCGACGGCTCCACCTACAAGGGCAACGACATCGAGCGGTTCTACCGCTACGGCCTGCTGGCCAACCCGCGCCTGCGCATCTACAAGCCCTGGCTCGACGCCGACTTCGTCACCGAGCTCGGCGGGCGCCAGGAGATGAGCGAGTGGCTCGTCGCTCACGGCTTCCCCTACCGCGACTCCGCGGAGAAGGCGTACTCGACCGACGCCAACATCTGGGGCGCCACGCACGAGGCGAAGACCCTCGAGCACCTGGACGTGTCGCTCGAGACGGTCGACCCGATCATGGGCGTGAAGTACTGGGACCCCTCCGTCGCGATCGAGTCCGAGGACGTCACGGTGACCTTCGCCGGCGGTCGCCCCGTCGCGCTCAACGGCGTGGAATTCACGGATCCGGTGGAGCTCGTCTTCGAGGCGAACCGCATCGGCGGCCGGCACGGCCTGGGCATGAGCGACCAGATCGAGAACCGGATCATCGAGGCGAAGTCGCGCGGCATCTACGAGGCCCCCGGCATGGCGCTGCTCTTCATCGCCTACGAGCGCCTCGTCAACGGCATCCTCAACGAGGACACTCTCGCGACGTACCACGAGCAGGGCCGGCGCCTGGGGCGCCTCATGTACGAGGGCCGCTGGCTCGAGCCGCAGTCGCTCATGCTGCGCGAGTCCATCCAGCGCTGGGTCGGATCCACGATCTCGGGCACCGTCACGATCCGCCTGCGCCGCGGCGACGACTGGACGATCCTCGACACCGTCTCCCCCAACCTCTCGTACGGCCCGGAGAAGCTGTCGATGGAGCGCGTCGGCGACGCCGCCTTCGGTCCGGTCGACCGGATCGGCCAGCTCACGATGCGCAACCTCGACATCGCCGACTCCCGTGCGCGCCTCGAGCAGTACGCGGGCCTCGGCCTCGTCGGCGGTGCGACGGGCGAGCTCGTCGGCCGCGTGACGGCGGGCGAGTCCGGCGAGATCGCGGCCGCGGTCGAGGGCACGACCCTCGCCGACACCGAGGAGGCCCTGGCCGACGCGGTGGACGCGGCGAACGAGGGCGCCGCGTTCGACTCCGGCACGGACTGAGCGTGGAGGGCGCATCAGCCCTCCCCGAATGGATCCGAAGAAAAAGCAAAAGACTTATCTTCATCAAAAATCAGTGATAAGCTTTTGCCCATGATCGCCGTGATCCTCGACATCGTCGGCTCCCGCAGCCTCGACGACCGCTCGGACGCCCAGCACGCACTCGATGACGCGATCGCGCGCGTCGAGGCCGACAGGCCTCTCGCCGCGAGCCCGCTCCGACCCACCGTGGGAGACGAGCAGCAGGGACTCTACCTCACGCTCGATAGAGCGCTCGCAGCGCTGACCCTGCTGCGGCTCGCGCTGCCGGAGGCGGTCGACTGCCGCTTCGGCGTGGGCATCGGCCCCGTCGAGGAGATACCCACTGCCGCGGGGGGCCTCCCGGAGGGGCCGGGCTGGTGGGCCGCGCGGGCAGCGATCGAACACACGCACGCCCTCCAGCGCCGCACCGTGCCCGGCGCGCGCACCTGGGTGATCGCCCACGAGGCCGAGCCCGAGGCGACGCACCTCCTCGCCCGCCAGGCCAATATCGCGCTGCTGACCCGCGACCAGCTCATCACCGATATGAGCCCCCGCACCCGGCGGCTCACCTACGGCCGCCACCTGGGCATCATGCAGCGCGAGCTCGCCGCTGCGGAGGGCGTCACCCAGCCCGCGGTCTCGCAGGCGCTCGCCTCATCCGGGGCGGGCGCCGTGCTCGAGGGACTCCGGCTGCTCCTGGCCTGAGCGCCCACTCAGGGACCGCGTGTCTCTTCGCGTTCGCCACCCCGGAACGCTCCTGGCGTGGTTCCTGTGCGGTGGCGGAAGTACTTCGAGAAGTTCGCGGGATCGTCGAAGCCGAGCCGTGCGGCGATCGCGGCGACCGCGATCTGTTCATGGGCCAGGAGGCGTTTCGCCTCGAGGATCACGCGACGGTCGATGAGACCCTTCGCGCTGGTTCCCGCGTGCGCCCGCGCGAGCCGGTTGAGCGTGCGCTCCGAATAGCCGAGGCGCCGCGCATACCAGGCCGTCGTGCGATGCTCCGCGAAGCTGCGCTCGACCTCGTCGAAGAACCAGTGGAACGCCTCCGGTGGCTCCGCCTCCGGCACGGCGCGAGTCGTTGTCGAACCGGCGAGGGCGAGCAACGCCGCTGCGAGCGTGTGCCTCGCGGCGTGGGTCAGCGCCTGCGGGGCGATCGCCGGGGTGCCAGGAGCTTCCGTCGCGAGTGCGGTGAGACCTGCGAGCAGGACGGCGAACGCCCCACCCCCTGTCGTCGCGCCCGGCCAGTGGTTCTGGGAGAACCCGCCGAGGGATCGGAGCAGCGCGACGGTCTCGGGGGGGAGGGCGATGGGACTGAACATGACGACAGCCCCTTCGAGGAGACGCATGTCTCCCCAGAGCTGCACCTGCCCGAGATGCACCCAGAGGACGTCGCCGGCGGAGAGCGCGTATCGGGCGAAATCGACCTCGTGCGTGCTTTCGCCTCGGTCGATCGCGAGCAGCAGTTCGAAATCGGGTCGTTGCAGGGCGGCGAACTCGGCAAGCCCCGCACGGGTACGGATCCGGTCGATCGTGGTCACCTCGATCGACGAGCGCTGCGCATCCGCAGGGCAGTAGGGGATCCGCCTCACCCCCGATGTCCGAAATTCACCACGTTCTGTCCCGGTTGGACCGTGTTCTCCGCCCGCCATGAGCATAGTTTTACACCAACGAGGGTGACAGGTCCCAGACATTCGCCGTCACCCGTCCTCCACTCGAAGAGAAAGTTCCGCAGAGAAACGACATGACCGAGCTCACCATCACCGTCCTGGACGCACCGGCGTCGTCCCTGCACAAGACGAGCGTGCTCGTCACCGGAGAGACCGAGGCGGTACTCGTCGACGCGGGGTTCACTCGCGCCGATGGGCACCGGATCACCGCGGCGATCCTCGACGCCGGCAAGACTCTGACCACTGTTCTCGTGACCGGCGGCGATCCCGACTTCTACTTCGGCGCCGAGGTCATCGCTGACGCGTTCCCCGAGGCCCGGTTCCTCGCTCCGAGCGACGTGATCGAGCACATCCGGCACAGCTACGAGGGCAAGCTGCGGGCCTGGGCGCACCTGGGCGCGAACCTGCCCACCCGGCTCGTCGAGCTGACCGCGTTCGACGGCGGCGAGATCGCCATCGACGATCGCAGCGTCGAGCTGCGCAGCGCCGGCGACGACCTCGGCGATCGCCGCTGGTTCGTCTACGACGCCGCGCAGCGCGCGATCTTCGGCGGGATCCTGCTGTTCGAAGGCCTGCACGCGTGGACCGCCGACACCGGGACCTCCGAAGCCCGCAGCCGCTGGCTCCGCGCGCTCGACGCATTCGAGTCGCTGGACCCGTCCTTCGTCGTCGCCGGTCACCGCGTCGCGGATGCGCCGACCGACCGCACCGCGATCGAGTACACCCGCGCGTATCTGAAGCGCTTCGAGGACATCGTCGCCGCGTCCGTCGACGCTGCAGCAGCCGAGCAGACACTGCTCGCCGAGTACCCCGAAGCCGGGTTGCAGATCGCCGCGTCGCTCGGCACCAAGGTCGCGAAGGGAGAGATGTCATGGGGCTGAACGAGTCGACCGAACCCGCGGACGTCGTCCGCAGGCAGTACCTCGCGTCGGCCGCGGGTGATCTCGCGGCCCTGCGTGCGACGCTTGCTCCCGACGTGGAGTGGACCGAGATGGCGGGCTTCCCGCTCGCCGGCACCTACCGCACTCCGGAAGGCGTCACCGCGAATGTGATGGAGGTGCTGGGACGGGACTGGACGGGCTGGACCGCGCACGACGACACCTACGTCGTCGACGGCGAGAACGTCGTCGTGCTCGCCCGCTACACGGCCCGCAACAACGCGACCGGCAAGGACCTGAACGTGCGGGTGGCTCACCACTTCGTGGTGCGGGGCGGACTGATCGTGCGCTTCGAGCAGTTCGTCGACACCGCCCTCGTCCGCGACGCGATGGGCTGAGCCTCAGCCGTCTCCGGCGTGGAGAGCGTCTCGTCGCTCTCCACGCCGGATCCGCCACACTCAGCTAACTTGCACACTCGTGTGCAGGTTAGGCGTACACTGGTCCAGTGACAGACACCACCGCACCCCGCCGCCAGCGCAGGGACGCCGCCGAGAACCGGGCCGGCATCCTCGCCGCGGCCTCGCAGACCCTGGCCGTGGATCCGCACGCCTCCGTCGACCAGATCGCCCGCGCCGCCGGCCTCAGCCGCCGCGCCCTGTACGGCCACTTCGACGATCGCACCGCGCTCGTGCACGCCCTCATCTCCGCCGGCGCCGCGCGCTTCAACGCCGTCGCGCAGCGAGTGGACGACGCCGACAGCCGCATCGCGCTCGCGCGCCTCACCGCAGACCTGTGGCGCGAGGCGGCGCATGTGCAGGTGGCCGCGGCGATCGCGCTCGACGAGGCGCACGTCGAGGAGACCGCCGCAGCCCTCGCACCGCTGCGACGCGTGCTCGCGGCGCTCGTCCGCCGCGGCCAGGAGGATGACGAACTCCGCCAGGACATGGCCGCACCGACACTCGCCCGCCTCATCGAGGAGAGCGCCCGCACGGTCGTCACCCGCACCGACGCCTCCTCCCCCGTCGCGGGGGACATCGCCGTGCGCGCGGTGCTCAGCATCGCGGGGCTCGGCTGGCGCGAGATCGACACGTTGATCGCCGCACACCCCGAACTCTCCGCGGCCGGTGCGCCGGATACGCTTGCCACGATTCCCGCCGAGGAGGGCCGCGCATGAGGATCGCCGTGCACGACGTCAGCAAGGGCAAGAAGGGCCACGCGCTGCCCACCACATCGCTCGAGATCGAGACGGGCCACGCCCGGTTCGTGCTCGCCGAGACCGAGCTGCGGCCCACCGTGCTGGGTCTCATCGCCACCGGCCGCATGCGTCCCGATACGGGCGAGGTCACGATCGACGGCACGCGCAACGACCGCGACCTGCGCCGCCGCATGGCGCTCGTCGACGCGCCGGAGGTCAGCGACCCGCACCCGGGCGTGACGCTCGCCGCGGTCGTGGGCGAGGAGCTCATGTTCGCCGGCCTCCCGGCGACCCCGCTGCACGCCCGGCGCTGGCTCGAGCAGATCGGCTTCGCCGAGCTCGCCGCGCAGCCGATCGGAACGATCAAGCCGTCCGTGCGCGTACGCGTCATGGCCGAGCTCGCGGTGATGCGCGACGACGTGGAAGGGTTCGTGCTGGTCTCCCCAGACCGACACGGCGGGCGCCCGGAGGGCTGGTGGCGCATCGCCACGGAGTTCGCCGAACGCGGCTTCGCGGTGCTCGTGATCGTCGGCGGATCCGCGGCCGCGGTCATCGAGCGACTCCCGGAGGCGCTCCAGACCAGCTACCCGTCCAACGCCACGGTGCCGGTGCGCCCGCTCGCCGACGTGACCGGATCCACCACCGTGAGGGACGCGGATCCGGAGCCCGAACCGGAGCCGGTTCTTGAGCTGGAGCCGGAACCGGAACAGCACCGCGTTTCGTCTCAGGCGCCTGCGGCGTCTTCGCTCAACGACCACGAGGAAGACGATCCGGTCGCTGAGCCGGATCCGGTCGCTGAGCCTGACCCGGTCGCTGAGCCTGTCGAAGCGCCCGCCCCCGAAGACACCGACACCGAAGACCCCGAGACCGAGAACGGAGCCGCGCGATGAAGATCCCCGCGATGATCGGCGCCGAGCTGCGCCGCCTGACCGCGAGCCCCATGGCCGTGATCGCCCTGATCGCCCTGATGGCCGTGCCGATCCTGTACGGCGGGCTCTACCTGTGGGCGAACCAGGATCCCTACGGCAAGTTCAGCGAGGTGCCCGTCGGTCTCGTCGTCGAGGACACCGGTGCGACCTCGAACGGCACGACGACGAACTACGGCGAGAAGGTCGCCGACAACCTCGTCGAGGGCAAGGCGTTCGACTGGAACCGGATGAGCGCGGGCGCCGCGCGTTCCGCGCTCAAGAACGGCGACGTCGACTTCACGGTGACGATCCCGAAGACGTTCTCCGAAGCGCTGCTGTCCGCCTCCGGCACGACCCCGAAGCAGGCGAGGATCGAGCTCGAGACCAACGACGCGAACAACTACCTCGCGTCGTCGATCGGATCCGGCGCGGTCGAGAAGATCCGCAGATCCGTCGCCGAGATGGTCGGCCAGGAGGCGGCGGACAAGCTGCTCACCGGTCTCAGCGACGTCCGCGGCAAGCTCGGGGAGGCGGCCGATGGCGCGTCGCAGCTGTACGACGGCGCGAACACCGCCGTCTCGGGCAGCGGCCAGCTCGCCGACGGCACGTCCCAGCTGGCTGACGGCGCATCCCAGCTCGCGGGTGGCACCGCGCAGATCGCGGACGGCTCGCAGCAGCTCGCCGCCGGCGCGGCGACCCTCGCGAACGGCGCCCAGCAGGTGAGCGCCGGCAACCAGCAGATCGCGCAATACGCGAACGAGGCCGGATCCCTCGTGCAGCAGGCGACGAACGCGCTCCCGCAGGCGCGCAGCGACATCGCCGCCGCGCTCGCGGACCGCGGCATGTCGCAGGCCGACATCGACGCGGTCCTGGCGAAGCTGGATCCGCTCGGCGACGATCTGCGCAGCGGCAACGACAAGGTGCAGGGCGCGGTCGGCAAGATCGACCAGCTCGCCGACGGCAGCGCTCAGGTCGCGTCCGGCAGCGCCACGCTCGCCGACAAGTCGCAGCAGCTCGCGGACGGCGCGCAGACCGCCGCGACGGGTGCCGCGACCCTGAGCACCGGTGCGACCACCGCCCGCGACGGCGCCAAGAGCCTGCACGACGGCCTCGGAACGCTCAGCACGGGCATCGGCACGCTGCGCGACGGCCTGAAGTCCGGCGTCGACGCGATCCCCTCGTCCACCCCCGAGCTGCGCGAGCAGCAGGCGAAGACGATCGCGAACCCGGTCGACGTGTCCAGCGACAAGGTCGCCGCCGCCAAGGACTACGGTCAGGGTCTCGCGCCGTTCTTCGCGGCGCTGGCCGGGTGGATCGGCATCTACGCGCTGTTCCTCATCATCAAGCCGATCTCCCGCCGCGCGGTCACGGCGCTGCACTCGCCGATCCGGATCACCCTCGCCGGCTGGCTCACCCCCGCGGCGTTCGGCGCCGTGCAGATGGTGGGCCTGCTCGGCGTGCTCGCCTGGGCGCTCGGGTTCACGTTCCAGAACGGGTGGGGTGCGCTCGGCATCATGGTGCTCGCCTCGGCCACTTATGCCGCGATCATCCTCGCGCTGAACGTGTGGCTGGGATCCGTGGGGCAGTTCGTGGGTCTCGTGCTCATGGTGCTGCAGCTCGTGACCGCGGGCGGAACGTTCCCATGGCAGACCCTGCCCGCGCCGCTCGCCGCGCTGCATCACGTGCTGCCGATGGGCTACGTGGTCGACGCGATGCGACAGCTCATGTACGGCGGCCAGGTGGGCAGGGCGTTGACCGACCTCGCCGTGCTGGGGATCTGGCTGGTCGGCTCGCTGCTGATCGCGATGATCGGCGTGACGAGGATGACGCACAAGCGCACTCTGCGCGACCTGCAGCCCAGCCTGATCGGCTGACGCGCAGCACACCTCTACCTCTATCCGAGTCGTCCCCGTCAGCGGAGCCTATGGCGTGCGCTGACGGGGACGACTCGGAAAGTAGGGGAGCCACAGGGGGGCGCGGGCGGCGCCCGCTCCGGTGGACGGCGCCGACGGGGGGCGGTGGATGGTGCCGCGGGCTGGGGTGCACGAGCCCGGCGGCTGCGGCCGCGCTGCGCGCTAGGATGCGAGGACGTCTCGCGGCGCTGCGACCCGATCCTTCCGACCGTGAGACTCCGTCTCACTCGAAGGAGCAGCGATGTCGTCAGCCGCACCCGCCGTCAAGCCCCGGCGCCGCGCCGGGCGGATCATCGGCCGTGTCGCGTTCGGCGTGATCGCGGGGATCGTGGTCCTCGCCACGGCGGCCGCCCTGGTCCTGGTGTGGACCGTGCAGCGCTCGTTCCCGCAGACCACCGGAGAGCTCGCCCTCAAGGGCCTGCAGGCGCAGGTGACGGTCCAGCGCGACGACCGCGGGATCCCGACGGTCACCGCCGACAACAGCCATGACCTGTTCTTCGCGCAGGGCTTCGTGCACGCCCAGGACCGATTCTGGGAGATGGACTTCCGCCGGCACGTGACGAGCGGCAGGGTCGCCGAACTGTTCGGATCCTCCCAGGTCGCCACCGACGAGTTCCTGCGCACGCTGAACTGGCACGGCATCGCCGAGAAGGAGGTCGCGGCGATGGATCCGGCCACCCGCGGCTACTACGAGGCCTACGCCGAAGGCGTGAACGCCTACCTCGCCGACCACAAGGGCGCCGAGGCGTCGTTCGAGTATGCCGTGGTCGGCATGAACAACCCCGGCTACACGATCGAGCCGTGGACGCCGGCCGACTCCGTCGCGTGGCTCAAGGCGATGGCCTGGGATCTGCGCGGCAACATCGAGGACGAGACGACGCGCGCGCTGCTCGCCCCCGCCGTCGATGCCTCCACCATGAACGAGATCTACCCGGCCTACCCGTTCGACCAGCACCCCGTGATCGTGCCGACGATCACCCCCGTGGATCAGGTCGGAAGCGGTGCGGCGAGCGCGACGGACACGACGGGGTCCGACGCGGCTCCGACGGGGAACGCACCCGCGCCCGGCTCGACGCCCAGCGCCGCACCGACGGCCTCGCCTGCGCCGAGCACCTCCGCGGCGGCGAGCGCCCCGGGGTCGGTGCGCTGGACGACCGCCGGCAGCACCCTGGAGGCCGTGCAGACGCTGCTCGGCGATCCGGGCGAGGGGATCGGATCCAACTCCTGGGTGGTCTCGGGGTCCCTCACGGCGAGCGGCAAGCCGCTGCTCGCGAACGACCCGCACCTGGGCGCGGCGCTGCCCTCGGTCTGGTACCAGATGCAGCTGCGCTGCCGCACGGTGAGCACCGCCTGCCCGTTCGACGTGAGCGGGTTCTCGTTCTCCGGGCTGCCGAGCATCGTGATCGGGCACAACGCAGATATCGCCTGGGGGTTCACGAACCTCACCACCGACGTGACCGACCTCTACGTCGAGAAGATCGACGGCGACGCGTACTGGCGCGACGGCGTGCGCGTCCCGCTGCAGACCCGCACGGAGACGGTCAAGGTCGCCGGCGGGGACGACATCACCCTCACGATCCGCTCGACCGTGCACGGTCCGATCGTGTCGGGTCTCACCGATGACTTCACCGCGCTCGCGAAGACCCCGATCGTGGGTCGCGCCGACGCGGGTTCGCCCGGCGGTGAGACCGGCGTCGCGCCCGATGCCACCGTCGACGCCCTTCCCGGTCAGTACGCCGTGAGTCTGCGCTGGACGGCGCTGGATCCCGGCACCACTTCGACCGCCATCTTCGCGATGAACACGGCGAAGGACTTCGCCGACTTCCGGCACGCGGCATCCCTGTTCGACGTCCCGGCGCAGAACCTCATCTACGCCGACCAGAAGGGCAACATCGGCTACCAGACGCCCGGCCGTCTGCCGATCCGCGGCGCCGGCAACGGCTACTTCCCGCAGCCGGGCTGGACGAGCACCTCCGACTGGACCGGATACATCCCCTTCGAGAAGCTCCCCGTCTCCTACAACCCGGACGAGGGCTACATCGTGACCGCGAACAACGCGATCGTCCCCGACAGTTATCCGTACTTCCTCTCCAAGGACTGGGACTACGGCTACCGTGCCGCCCGGATCGCCGAGCTCATCGAGCGCACCGCGAAGCAGCATGCGCTCACCGCCCAGGACATGCGCAACATCCAGTTCGACCAGCAGAGCTGGATCGGCAAACAGCTCGCCGCCGAGATGCAGGAGCTCCCTCCCTCGAAGGACGCCGGCGTGCGCGCGGCCGTGGGACTGCTCAAGTCCTGGGATGCGCAGGCCTCGGCCGACTCCCCCGCCGCGGCCTATGCGAATGTGCTCTGGCAGCACCTGGCGCTGAACCTGTTCGCGAACCGCGAGCATCCGCTGCCGATGGACGGGCAGGGACGCCTGTTCACGATCGTGGGCCCGATGCTCGAGAATCCGGACGACCCGCTGTGGACCAACGCGAAGATCGGCGTCACGGGCCGGGACGAGATGCTGGCACTGTCGGCGAAGCAGGCCTACGACGAGCTCGCGAAGGCGCAGGGGACGGATCCGAGCCGGTGGAGCTGGGGCGATCTGCACGCGATCACGCTCACCCACCAGACGCTCGGCAAGAGCGGCATCGCGCCGATCGAGTGGCTGTTCAACCGCGGGCCGTATCCGGTCGGCGGCGGATCCTCACTCGTCGATGCCACCGGCTGGACGCTCGGCGGCTCCTACGCGACGACCACGGTGCCGTCGATGCGGATGGTGGTCGACCTCGCCGACTTCGACGCCTCCACATGGAACCACCTCACCGGAGCGAGCGGCCACGCCTTCAGCCCGCACTACACGGACCAGACCGAGAACTGGTCGAAGGGCCTGCAGTCCCCTTGGCCGTTCTCGCAGAAGGCCGTCACCGCCGCCACGGTCGACACCCTGGTGTTGAGACCCCCCGTGGGTTGACCACCTCCTTTCCGGGTCGTCCCCATCAGCGGAGCCCATGGCGTGCGCTGACGGGGACGACTCGGACAGTAGGGGAGCTACAGGGGGCGAGGGCGCCGCTCGTGGCCGGATGTGGTGGAGTGGTGCGGTGAGCGAACCCGACCTGACCCCGGCCCTCGGCGGAACCGTCACCGCGTTCACCGTCGGATCCGCGACGCTGATCGCGGAGCGCGTGGGATCCGGATCCGAGGTGTTCCTGCTCCTGCACGGACTCGGGATGGGACGCAGCGTATTCGTCGAGCTGGCTCGGCGACTCGACGGCATCGTCGTGGCCGTGGATCTCCCGGGCTTCGGCGCGGCACCGGAGCCCGATGTCCCGCTCACCATGCCCGAGCACGCCGACCTCGTCGCGGCGCACCTGGCGACCGAAGGGCTGCCGGCGGTCACCGTCGTCGGGCACTCGATGGGGAGCCAGGTCGCGGCCGAGCTCGCCGTCCGCCACCCGGACAGAGTCCGCGCCGTCGTGCTCGCCGCGCCCACCGTCGATGCCGGCGCCCGGCGCGTGGCCCGGCAGGCGCTGCGCTTCCTGCACGACACCGCCTCGATCGACCCGCGCGTGGTGGTCCGCGGTGTGCGCGAGTACCTCCGCGCCGGCCCGCAGCTCGTCCGCAAGATCCGGGCCACGGTCGCGCACCGCCCCGAGGACCTCTACCCGCGGATCGCCGCGCCGACCCTCGTGCTGCGCGGCTCGCGGGATCCGGTGTGCCCCGCGGTCTGGACCCGCGCCGTCGCGGAGGCGATCCCGCGGGCGGAGTTCGCGGAGATCCCCGGCTGCGGGCACGAGACGATGATCCGCGACGCTGCCCCGGCCGCGGCCCGCATCGCGGACTTCCTCTCGCGCACCTGACGCCGGATCCGGCGCCTGCCCCAGTCGCCCACCCCGGGGGATCCGCCTCCATCTCCGGGTCGTCCCCGTGAGCGGAGCCTATGGCGTGCGCTGGCGGGGACGACCGGAGGAGTCGAGGTCAGCACTGAACCAGAGCGACGCCTCCTATCTGAGTCGTCCCCATCAGCGGAGCCCATGGCGTGCGCTGGTAGGGACGACTCGGAGGTAGCAGGTAGGAGGGAAGAGGTCAGGCCTGCGGGGCTTGCTGCCGCGCCGCGCGGAACGCGATCGCGGCGATGCCCAGCGCGGATCCGAGGAACACCACGGCGAGGATCGCCCAGCCGGCGAAACCGAGGGCGATCGCCGTCGCGTTCACGAGGAGCGGTGCGACGAGCGAGCCGATCGAGAACGTCATCCCGAAGACGCCCTGGTAGGCGCCCGCGCGCACGGGGTCGGCCAGTTCGAAACTCAGGCCCCAGCCGCCGGCCTGCGACAGGATCTCGGCGAAGGTGTGCGCGATGAGCGCGATCAGCAGCACCGCGATCGCCGCCACGACAGGGAGACCCGCGGCCGAGGCGTAGACGAGACAGGCTCCCGCCATGAGCACGCCCGCGATCAGCGAGACCTTGCCCGCGACGCGCAGGTCGTGCGTGTTCCGCGAGAACCGCACTTGGAAGAGCACCACCAGCACGGTGTTCGCGATCAGCAGCACCGACACCGTGGCGTCGGGCGCCGTGGTGGCGTGGGCGATCCACAGCGGAACGCCGACCTCGGCGACGCCGAACTGCATGCCGAACGCTGCCGAGAACAGGGTGAGCAGCAGATAGCGCGGATCGCGCCAGGGCGAACGGGCGCGCCAGTCGCGGCGCAGCTCCCGCTCGGCGGCGGCCGTCGCCGCGGTGTTCACGGATCCGGTCTCGGTCGTGATCGTCTCGGCGACCCGCGGGGCGGCGTCGACGGAGGAGGGCAGCCGCAGCAGCGGGATCGCGCCGACGGCGCAGATCACGCCGGCGATCACGATCACGATCCGGTACGCCAAGGGGGTTCCGATCGCCAGCGCGATCGCGGCGATCCCGGATCCTGCCGCGATCGAGAGGTTCGTCACGGTGCGCAGCACGGCCCTGGCGTGCACGCGGTTCTCGCCGGTGAAGCCGCGCGCGATCACCGCCGAGCGGGACGACTGCGCCAGGGCGTCGAGGAACCCGCTCGCGACGGCGAGGACGATCGCGGTCATGAACGTGCCGACGAACGCGTAGGCGACGAGGAGGAGCCCGGCCGCGACCTCGAACGCGAACGACAGGCGCCGCGCGCTCCACCGGTCTGCGAGCCATCCGCCGAGGAACGAGGCGAGGATGCTGCTGCCGCTCGCCGCGGCCAGCACGATCGCCGCCTGGCCGCCGTCGAGTCCGACGATGCGGATGAAGTAGAGCACCGTGATCGTCAGGAACACGCCGCGCCCGATGCGCGCGACGGTCGTTGCGGTGACCAGCGCGCGCAGAACCGGGTCATCGAGCGCTCCGATGATGCGGCCGACCGGACCGGGGCGGCGCAACGTCTGGGTGCCCGCCGGATCCGAAGTCATAGGGTTCGATCCTAGGACGTGCGGCGGGAGCCCGCGCGGCGGTACCGTCCCCGCGAAGGGCGCCCTCTATCCGAGTCGTCCCCGTGAGCGGAGCCCATAGCGTGCGCTGGCGGGGACGACCCGAAGAGTTGGGGTCAGCACCGAACC
This sequence comes from Microbacterium sp. MYb64, assembly GCF_002979495.1. Classification (NCBI taxonomy): domain Bacteria; kingdom Bacillati; phylum Actinomycetota; class Actinomycetes; order Micrococcales; family Microbacteriaceae; genus Microbacterium; species Microbacterium sp. MYb64. The sequence goes on from NZ_PCOW01000031.1 coordinate 27,861, forward strand.
AGGGTGGCGCCTCATATCCGAGTCGTCCCTGTGAGCGGAGCCTCTGGCGTGCGCTGGCGGGGACGACTCGAAGATGGGGTTGCCGGGCCGGGGCGCCGGGCCGGGGTCGCCGGGCCGGGGTCGCCGGGCCGAGGTCACCAGGCCCGGGCCGGCCTCGCTCTACGCTGGGGTCGTGCAAGGGGCGACGGTCGAGGGCGTGCGGATCGCGTGGGCGCGCACGGCGCGCGACGATCGGCGCGAGACCGGCCGCGCGCTCATCCGGGCGCTGGTCGCCGAACTGGCCCCGGGAGCGGACCCGCGGATCGAGCAGCGCTGCCCGGTCTGCGGCGGCCCGCACGGACGACCGCTGCTGCCGCACGCGCCGCTGCTCGCGAACGCCGCGTACGCGGATCCCTGGGTCGTCGTCGCCGTCGCCCGTGAGCAGGATGCGGAAGCGGTCGGCATCGACGTGGAGCTCGAGGGATCCGCACCGGAGCTCTCGCTCCTGTTCGCACCGGAGGATCCGCCTGACCTCCGCGGCTGGACCGCGATCGAAGCGGCGCTCAAGGCCGACGGGCGCGGCCTGATGGTCCCGCCGGACCGCGTGCGTCTCTCCCCCGACGGGTACGCGACGGTCCCGGACGGCGGCGAGTTCCGGATCCTCCCGATCGCCGCCGCGCCCGGCACGATCGTCAGTCTCGCGCTGCGGCGTCCGCGCGCAGACCGGCCGCCCACGCGTCGACCGTGACCACGTCGGCCTGACGCGGGAACACCTTCTCGAGCAGTACCCTGTGCACCTCGGGATCCTGATCTGCACACGCGTCCGCCAGGACGGTGAGCCCGAAGTCGTGGTCGGCGGCGTGGCGGACCGTGCTCAGCACGACCCCGCTCGTCGAGACGCCGGCGAGCACGAGATCGGTCGCATCGAGCCCGCGCAGCACCACGTCGAGGTCGGAGGCGAATGCGCCGTACCGCCGCTTGACGACCACGGGCTCCCCCGGAAGCGGCGCGAGATCGGCGACGATCTGCGTGGCCTCGGCGTCCTCCCCCATGTACGGGGCGGTGGGCGACTGGGCGATCGCGCCGAAGGCCTTGTTGCGCGCGGCCGCTTCGGGGAAGCCCTCGCGGAACGCGACGCGGACGAAGACGACGGGGATCCCCGCGGCGCGCGCGGCGGCGAGCGCCCGCTGCGCGTGCGCGATCACGTCGGAGCCGCCCGCGGCGTAGCGTCCGGCGATGCCGTTCTGGAAGTCCATGAGCAGGAGTGCGGTGGTCATCGCCACGTCCTTTCGAATATTAGACAGGTACGACTGTGCAGTTTAGGCTGTTGATATGCCAGAGACCTCGCCCGCGACCGATGCATCCGCTGTGAGTGCGCGACAGACCGCGCTCGACCTGCGCACGGTGGTCGCGCGCCTGCTCCGCCAATTCCGCGAGGCCGGCGCCGACGAGACGATCACCCCGTCGCAGGCGTCCGCCCTGGCCCGGCTCGGCAAGGGCGGCGTCTCGACCGTGAGCGCCCTCGCGACGGCGGAACGCGTGCGACCGCAGTCCATGGCCGCGACCGTCGACGCGATCGAGGCGCTCGGTCTCGTCACCCGCAGCCCCGACCCCGGAGACGGGCGCCGGCAGATCATCGACCTCACGGATGCCGGACGCGCCAGGATCGAGGGCCAGAAGGACGCCGCCGCGACCTGGCTCGAGCACGCCCTGGACGCGCTCGACGAGGACGAGCTGCGCGCGATCTCCACCGCAACCGGACTCCTGGAGCGGATGCTGCCGTGATCCGGATGCCCTCGGCGCCGATCGGCGGGCCCGCGCCCGCCGGCCGTTTCGATCGGCGGCTGCTCGCCCCGATGATGGTGGGCTCGATCCTCAACCCGATCAACACGGCCATCATCGCGGTGGCGCTCACCCCGATCGGCCTCGCGCTCGGCGCCCCGACCCGCGAGACCGTGTGGCTCGTGTCGAGCCTCTACCTGGCCACCGCGATCGGACAGCCGCTGGTCGGCCGCCTCGTCGACATCTTCGGCGTGCGATCCCTCTTCCTGCTCGGCGCGGTGCTCGTGACCGCCGCCGGTGCGATCGGGCTGTTCGCACCGGAGAACCGAGACAGCATCTGGTGGCTCGTGGCGGCGCGCGTCATCCTCGGCCTCGGCACCTGCGCGGGCTATCCGGCGGCGATGCACATGATCCGCGCGGAAGGGGACCGCACCGGCCTCGCCTCACCGGCCGGGATCCTCACGCTGCTCAGCGTCACGACCCAGACCATCGCCGTGATCGCTCCCGCGCTCGGCGGCGTGCTCGTCGGCGCCTGGGGGTGGCGCGCCACCTTCGCCGTGAACGTGCCCCTCGGGCTCGCCACACTCCTGCTCGGCGCGCTCTTCCTGCCCCGCCGAACGGGGCTCGAGCCTGCAGTGGAGGACCGGCCGCGGATCGACGGGATCGGGATCCTCCTCTTCGCCGTCACGATGCTCACCCTGCTCGTCTTCCTGCAGAACATCGCCCCGGCCCTGATCTGGCTGCTCGTCGTCGCCCTCGCAGCCGGAGTCGTGTTCGTGTGGTGGGAGCGCCGGATCCCCGATCCGTTCATCGACGTGCGGGTGCTCTCCGGCAACCGGCCGCTGCTGCTCAGCTACGTGCGCTCGCTGCTGACCGCGACAATCTCGTACACGTTCGTCTACGGCTTCACCCAGTGGCTCGAGGACGGCCGGGGCCTCAGCCCGACGATCGCCGGCCTCGTGCTGCTCCCGGTGTTCGCGGCCGGCATCGCGGTCGCGCTCGCGTTCGGACGCCGGCCCGAGGTCGTCGGCAAGCTGCTGGTCGGATCCGCCGCGCAGCTCGTCGCCGGGATCCTCGTGCTTTTCATGACGGGCTCGTCGCCGATCTGGTTCCTCGTGCTCGCGATGCTCGTGCTCGGCATCCCGCAGGGCCTCAACAACCTCGCGATCCAGAACTCGCTGTACTTCCAGGCCGAGCCGGCGCGGATCGCCTCCTCGGCGGGTCTGCTGCGCACCTTCTTCTACCTGGGCGCGATCGTCTCGTCCGTGATCTACGGCAACGTCTACGGCGCCAGGGCGACCACGGAGGGACTGCACGTCCTGGGCTGGGTCGTCGTCGGGATCGCCACGGTGTTCCTCCTCATCACGGTCTTCGACCGCTCGCTCGCGCGGATCGGACGGGACGCGCCGGACGCCGGGGCGTGACGCCGTTCAGCCCTCGGAGAGGTGCCGCCACCAGGTGATGCCGGTGCCCACGCGGGTGAAGCCGCACCGAGCGTACAGAAGCTCCCCCTCCGGCGTCGCGTTGAGCACCGCCTCGCGTGCTCCGGACCGCGCCGCAGCCGCACAGACGGCCGCGAGCAGTCCGGTGCCGATGCCCCGGCGACGGAAGGGCGGCCAGACCGCCATGTCGAAGACGCCGGCGAGCTCTCCACTGCGGAACGACCAGGCGCGTCCGGCGAACCGCGCCGACTCGGCATCGCGCGCCACCGCGCACCACGCGATCGGAGGCTCGATCCGCGCGAGACCGAGCCGCTCCCGCTCGAACTCGCCGGCGACGGAGCCGGGTTCGCGGATCAGCGCGATCCGCGGGTCATCGGGGAGGGAGGTCTCGGTAAGCGCGGCCGACATCCAGCACGGCGCCCAGCCCCGCTCGAACCCGGCCTCCGCCAGCGGCGTCTCATCGACCTCGGATCCGAGCCAGACCCCGACGAGCCCGCGCCCCCTCGCGTGCGCCCGCGCGACACCGCGCCGCAATGCGTCGACCGTCGGCGCCTCCGGGAACATCAGGTTCATACCATCGGGTCCGTCGGTCCAGACCAGGCCGTCCTCGATCAGGCATTCGCCGCCCAGCGTCTCCGCCCGCGCACGGAACCACGCGGTCTGCACGCGTTCGCACTCCGCCACGGTGGCCACGTCGTCCAGTGTGGCCGGTCGCCGTCGAGAACGACAGCCCTAGCCGTCGGTCGCGGCCCTCGGGTTCACGTTCAGGGCGGCGGTGACCGGCGCGGGCTCCACCGCGGCGCCCGGTGCCGCCTCGGGCAGGGGCGGCAGCGCCTCGGCATCGAGCCAGGCGTCGAAGAACGCCTCTAGCCGGCGACCGGCGACGGAGGCGGCGAGAGTGCGGAAGTCCTCGGTCGTCGCCGTGGCGCCCGCATGGCGTGAGGTCCACGTCCGGAGGATCCGGAAGAACGCGTCCTCGCCCACCGTCAGTCGCAGTGCGTGCAGGACGAGCGCGCCGCGCTTGTAGACGCGGTCGTCGAACATGACTTCAGGACCCGGATCCGAGAGTACGAGGTCCTGCGGCTCCGCCGCGAGCGCGGTCCAGTGCCCGAGCGCCTTCGCATGCGCGCTGTGCCCGCCGCTGCGCTCGGACCAGATCCACTCCGCGTAACAGGCGAAGCCCTCGTTCAGCCAGATGTCCCGCCACCGCGCCAGGCCCACGCTGTTGCCGAACCACTGGTGCGCGAGCTCGTGCGCGATGAGGCGCTCGAGGCTGCCGCGCCCGTCGATGTGGTTCGCGCCGAAGACGCCCATCCCCTGCGCCTCGAGCGGGATCTCCAGGTCGTCGGCGGTCACCACGAGCCGGTAGGAGGGCAACGGATACGGTCCGAACGCCTCCGCGAAGACGGCCATCATCTGCGGCAGCGGAGCGAGGTCCGCGTCCACGCGCGCGGTCAGTCCCGCCGGATGCAGCACCTGACCCTCGACCCCGGAGAGGTCCATGCCCCGAGAGACATATTTCCCGATCTGCACGGTCGCGAGATAGCTGGGCGTCGGCATGGCGCGTTCGAAGACCCAGGTCGTGCGCCCGCCCTTGGTCGTCGTGGACACCGGCTCCGCGGCGGCGACCGCATATCCGGGGTCTGTCGTGATCGAGAGCCGGTAGGTCGCCTTGTCGGAGGGGTGGTCGTTGCAGGGGAACCACGACGGTGCGCCGATGGGCTGCGAGGCGACGATCGCGCCGTCCTCCAGCTCCTCCCAGCCGAGCGTGCCCCAGCGGGTGCGCCGCGGACGGGGTGCCCCGCCGTAGGAGATCGTGAGCTCGAACGGATCCCCCGCCGCGAGCTCGCGCCCGAGCGCGACCTTGACCTTGCGGTCGGTCTGCGTGAAGCCGATGCGCCCGCCGAGGTCGCTGCGCACCTTGGTCGCGCGGAGCCCTGCGAGATCCAGCGAGATCGCCCTGGTCGCCTCGACGGCACGCCCGCGCACGACGGCGACGCCGTCCAGCCGGTTGGTGCCGAGCCGGTAGTCGATCGTCAGGTCGTAGTGCTCGACGCGGTAGCGGCGATCGCCGGAATGCGGGGTGTAGTCGTCGGGGCTCACGGTTCCATGCTCACAGATCCTGGCGCACTCGATGCGCCGCACTCGCTGTGGGCCTTCGCGCTCACTCCGCCGCCTGGTAGCTGCGCACCTTCACCACGCGCCAGGGACCGATCGGGTTTCCGCTCCAGCGGCTGCCGACCGGCACGCCCTCGCCCCGCATGACGAGCGACGCGGGTCCGACCGTCGCATCGGATCCGATCGTCGCGGCGGGCAGGATCACGCTGTGCGGGCCGAGGGTCGCACCGGCCTCGAGCGTGACCGTGTCGATGCTCATCACGCGGTCGTGGAAGAGGTGCGTCTGCAGCACGCAGCCGCGGTTCACCGTCGCGCCGTCGCCGAGCGTGACCAGATCCGGCTCCGGCAGCCAGTAGCTGTCGGTCCAGACGCCCTTGCCGATCGTCGCGCCGAGCGAGCGCAGCCACACGGCGAGCGCAGGCGTGCCCGCCGCGGCGTTCGCGAACCACGGGGCCGCCATCATCTCGGTGAACGTGTCGGCGACCTCGGTGCGCCACACGAAGCTCGACCAGAGCGGGTGCTCCCCGGGGCGGATCGGCCCGACGAACGTCCACTTCGCGGCAGTCGCGAACCCTGCTGCGACCGCGCCCGCGATCAGCAGCACGAGCCCCGACAGCACCACGGTCCACGCCAGTCCGACGCCCGTGGCCAGCGCGGCGAGCGTCAGCAGGACGGCAAGTCCGAGTGCGCAGGAGAGGATGACCGGCACGATGCGGCACAGCTCCCACAGGCCACGGGCGATCCGCAGCGCCGCGCGAGGGCGGTAGGTGCGCTCGAGGTCCGACTCGTTCACCACCCGGCGCAGACGCACCGGAGGGGATCCGAGCCAGGAGGATCCGGCCTTCGCCTTGTCCGGCGCCACCGAGAGCACGGCGACGAGGCCGTCCTTGGGCACCTTGTGTCCGGCGCCCGCCATTCCGGAGTTGCCGAGGAACGCGCGCTTGCCGATGCGTGCCGCGGCCAGGCGCATCCATCCTCCGCCGAGCTCGTAGGACGCGACCATCGTGTCGTCGGCGAGGAAGGCGCCGTCGTCGATCGTCGTCATCGAGGGGATCAGCAGCACGGTGGAGATCTCCACCTCCTTGCCGACCTTCGCCCCGAGAAGGCGCAGCCAGGTGGGGGTGAACAGGCTCGCGTAGAGCGGGAAGAGCAGCGTGCGGGCGGAGTCGAGCAGGCGCTCCGTGGTCCACGCCTGCCACGCGATCCGGCCGCGCACGGGGTGGATCCCCTCGCGCAGTCCGATCGACAGCAGCCGGGTCGCCGCCACGACGAGCCCGGCGAACACGAGCCCTGTCACGAGCACGGACGGCACAAGCCAGATCGCCAGTCCCGGGATCGCGGCGGCGAGCGAGGTGGCGCCGCGCGCCCCCTGCACGAGTACGAGCGCGCCGAGCGCGAAGGCGAGCACGGGCAGGAGACCGAGACCCATGCTCGATGCGGCATATGCCCACAGCCAGCGCCGGGGAGCCGGGGGACGCTCCGGCGCGAGCGGGGCGGATTTGCCGCCGACGCGCACCGCGGGGGATCCGGCCCAGCGCTGCCCGGCCCGCACACGGCCGAACACGGCGGATCCGGGAGCCACCTCGGCGGCACGGCCGATGCGCGTGCCGGGCGCGAGCGTGCTGCGCGCCCCGACCACCGCGCCCGCGCCGATGCGTATTCCGCCGACGCGGACGGTGTCGCCGTCGATCCAGTATCCGGAGAGGTCGACCTCCGGCTCGATCGCGGCGCCGGCCCCGATGTCGAGCATGCCGGTCACCGGCGGCAGCGTGTGCAGGTCGACGTCGGGGCCGATCTTCGCTCCGAGCGCCCTGGCGTAGTAGCTCACCCACGGTGCGCCCGCGAAGCCGACGGGATCGATCTGGTGGCTGACCTGCTCGGCGAGCCACAGCCGCAGATGCACTCCGCCACCGCGGGGATAGTCGCCGGCGCGCACCCCGGCGAGCAGCACGCGGGCGGCGACCGCGGCGATGGCCATCCGCCCGAACGGCGTCGCGAACACCACGAGCCCCACGATCAGCAGCCACAGCGGCGCGGTGGGCAGCCAGTCGAAGCCCGGCACGAGGTGCAGGATCGCGCTGCCGGTGAGCAGCCACAGCACCCACCTGATGCCGCCGAGGACGAACAGCGGCACCCCCAGGATCGTCTGGATCCATTGCATGCGCCGAGGCGTGGGCCGGGACTCATGGAAGTCTCCTGGCTCCGGCTCCTCGTCTCCCGCCTCTGCCTCGACGGCGTCGGCCATCCGCCGCAGGCGCGGCAGGTCGTACACGTCGGCCATTGTGAACTCGGGGGCGCGGGACCGGATCCGGCTCACCAGCTGCGCGGCCGCGAGGGATCCGCCGCCGAGCTGGAAGAAGTCGGCATCCTCGTCGAGCGGTCGCGTGCCGAGCACGGCGAACCACTGCTCCGCGAGCCAGGCCGCGGTGCCGGTCAGCGTGGAGTCGTCGGCGTCCGGATCCGTCAGCGGCCAGGGCAGCGCCGCCTTGTCCACCTTGCCCGAGGTGCGCACGGGCAGGTCGTCCATGATCGCGAGGAGCGGGATGAGCGGGGCGGGGAGCGTCTCGGCGAGCTCCGCCCGCGCAATCTGCCGGTCGAAGCCCTCTGTCGGCACCACATAGCCGACGAGCAGCGGGATCCCGCCCTCGCTGCGCTGCACGACGACCGTCGCCGCGGTGACCGCGGTGAGGTTCTGCAGCGCGGCCTCGACCTCGCCGAGCTCGATGCGCCGGCCGCCGATCTTGACCTGGTCGTCGGCGCGCCCCTGGAACACGAGGCCCGCCTCCTCGTAGCGCACGAGATCGCCGGAGCGATAGGCACGGTCCCAGCCCAGGGACGGCATCGGCGCGTACTTCTCCGCGTCCTTGGCCGGATCGAGGTACCGCGCGAGCCCGACGCCCCCGATCACCAGCTCCCCGACCTGGCCCTCGGCGACCCGGTTCCCCTCGCCGTCGACGACCGCGAGGTCCCAGCCGTCCAGCGGCAGGCCGATCCGCACGGGCTCCCCCGCGCGGAGCGCCTCGCCGTCCATCTCGGCCGCGCACGCGACGACCGTGGCCTCGGTGGGCCCGTAGGTGTTCCAGACCTCGCGGTCCTCGCCGACCAGCCGCGCGGCGAGCTCGGGTGGCAGCGCCTCGCCGCCGAAGATGAGCAGTCGCAGGTTCTCGATCGCGTCCTGCGGCCAGAGCGCGGCGAGCGTCGGCACGGTCGACACCGCGGTGATGCCGTGCCCGAGCAGCCAGGGCCCGAGGTCCTCCCCCGAGCGCACGAGCGCGCGCGGCGCCGGCACGAGGCAGGCGCCGTATCGCCAGGCCAGCCACATCTCCTCGCACGAGGCGTCGAAGGCGACGGAGAGCCCGGCCAGCACCCGGTCGCCGGGCCCGAGCGGCGCATCCTGCAGGAAGAGGTTCGCCTCGGCGTCGACGAACGCCGCCGCGGAGCGGTGCGTCACGGCGACGCCCTTGGGCACCCCGGTCGAGCCGGAGGTGAAGATGATCCAGGCGTCGTCCAGCGGCATCGGATGCGGCACGGTCGTGATCGAGACCGAGCTCGGATGCGGATCCTCCCCGTCGAACAGCCCGGATCCGACCCGCTCCCCCGCGGCCATCCCGGCCGCCCCTGTCACGCCGGCCACCGGGTCTGCCCCGGGCACCGGGGCCACCGGTGCCATGTCGGGGCGCGTTCCGTCCGTTTGGGGCGCGTCCTGACCGGATTCGGTGTCGGGGTGCGCCCCAAACGGGGAATCTGCGCCCCGAAACACCCCTCCGGCGCCGATCACGCCGCGCACCTTCGCCTCGCCGAAGACCAGGTCGGCCCGCTCCTGGGGGTCGTCCGCGTCGACCGGGACGTATGCCGCCCCAGCCGCGAGCGTGCCGAGGATCGCGAGGTAAAGCTCGCGCCCGCCCGAGGGCATCCTGATGCCGACCCTGTCACCGCGCATGACCCCGTGCTCGCGCAGCCGGCCTGCCGTCCGCCAGACCTGGGCCAGCAGCTCGCCGTAGCTGAGCGCTCCCGCCGCGTCCTCGATCGCAGAGGCATCGGGGTGCCGGCGCGCGGTGTCGACGAGGATGTCGATCAGCGTGCGCGGCGTCGCGGCGAGTGCGGCGCGGTCGAGGATGTCTTGCATGGGTTCCGTTCGAGCTGCTGTCACGCCGGGGCGCGTGCGCGCTCAGGGTACCGCGGGCGGGGAAACAGCAGGTGAAGCGTCGCTCCCCGGCGACGCTTCACGTCATCCGGCCCGGATCCGCTTCCGCACCCTCGCCGGATCCGATGACAAGAATTCGGCGAGAACAACTCGAGAATGACGAGGCCGAGGTGCCAAGATGCTGTTGACGCAGCGTCATTCCGGGGTTGACCCGACCCCGCCACGGCTGCGCCGGTGCCGTCCTCCATTTCCGGAGCGGTGGTGTGGTGCGCCTCGGCGGGGAGGCCGTCCGGGGAGGTGTCATGACCGAGGTCCGAAGCGATGCGGAGCTTCTCCGCGACGTGCGCGCCGGCGACCGCGGCGCCTACGACCTGCTCTGGCGTCGGCACTATGGAGCGGGGATCCGCTTCGCAGGACGACTGGCGCCGTCACGGGCCGAGGATCTCGTGTCCGAGTCCTTCCTCGCCATCTACCAGCAGGTGACCACGACGCCGAACGGCCCGACCTTCGCGTTCCGCTCCTACCTGAAGGCCGTGATCCGGAACACCGCGATCCGCTGGCACAAGGATGCCCAGCGCCTCATCGACTCGGACGACGTCGACGACGTCGAGCACCGGGACGCCCTGAGCTACGCGGAGCAGGAGTCGGAGTCCACCGACGTCCTCGCCGCCTTCCAGGAGCTGCCGGAGCGCTGGCAGCGCGTGCTCTGGCTGGCCGAGGTCGCGGACGCGAGCAGATCGGACATCGCCCGCGAGCTGCGGATCAGGCCCAACGCGGTCTCGGCTCTGCAGCGCCGCGCGCGCTCCGGGCTGAAGTTCCAGTGGCTGAGCCGGCAGATCCCCGTCGCCCTGCGCGAAGAGACCTCCCATGTCGCGCGCCTGCTCCCCCAGTACCTCACGGAGCCCCGCAACGTCATGCTCGCCGCCGAGGTCGGCGCGCACACCTCGGACTGCGCCGACTGCCGGGAGCTGCTGGGCAGCCTGCGCGG
>NZ_PCOW01000032.1:0-37977 GCF_002979495.1 Microbacterium sp. MYb64
CCGTTCCGAGTCGTCCCCACCAGCGCACGCCATAGCCCCCGCTCACAGGGACGACCCGAAAGTGGACGCACCAACGCTCCGAGTCGTCCCCACCAGCGCACGCCATAGGCTCCGCCCACAGGGACGACCCGACAGGTGGGCGGCACGAGCAAGCGGCAAGCGACGAGCGGCGGAGCAAGCGGCCCGACATTCTGAGTCGTCCCCACCAGCGCACGCCATAGCCCCCGCTCACAGGGACGACCCGAAAGTGGATGCACCAACACTCCGAGTCGTCCCCGCCAGCGCACGCCAGGGGCTCCGCTGACGGGGACGACCCGGAAGTGGGTGGACGGCTCCCGCGAACGGGGGCGCGCTCGGGCGCGCGGGCGGGGGACGCGGAGGCGCTCATACGAGCGGGCAGAAGATGTTCACGCGCGCTTTGTTGTCGCCGACACCCCGGCGTGGTTGCATCGTTCCTCATGACAGATGAAACACATCTCCACCGCCACGCCGACGCCCCGCAACCCCGCTGGTGCTCGTGCGCCGTCCCGGACGATGTCGAGCAGGAGCGCCGCTCAGGGTTGAGCAGGCGCGGATTCCTCACCGGCGTCTCCGCGGCGAGCGCCCTCGCCGCGGCGGGCTGGGTCGCCACCAGCTCCGACTCGGCGTCCGCGGCCGCGGGCGGCGTCGGCAAGTCCGTGACCATCACGATCATGGGATCCTCGGACATCCACTCCCACGCCGTGAACTGGGACTACTACACCGACGCGGAGTACAAGGACAAAGCCGGCAACGTCGTCGGCCTGGCACGCGTCTCGAGCGTCGTGAACCAGATCCGCGCCGACCGCGGCCGTGACCGCACGCTCCTCTTCGACGCCGGCGACACCATCCAGGGCACGCCGCTCGGCTTCTACTACGCGACGGTGGATCCGATCACCAAGAGCGGCGCGATCCACCCCATGGCCGCGCAGATGAACGCGATCGGCTACGACGCCGTGGCGCTGGGCAACCACGAGTTCAACTACGGCCTCGACTTCCTCGACACCTGGATCTCGCAGATGAAGGCCCCCGTGCTGGGCGCGAACGCCGTGCGCAAGGGCACGACCGTGCCCGCGTACACGCCGTACACGATCAAGACACTGCACCCGAAGGGCGCCAAGCCGATCCGGGTCGGCGTGCTCGGCCTCACCAATCCAGGCATCGTCATCTGGGACAAGGCCAACGTGAGCGGCAAGCTCGAGGTGCTGGACATCGTCGAGACCGCGAAACGCTGGGTGCCCGTGATCCGCGACCAGGGCGTCGACGTGCTGGTCGTGAGCGTGCACTCCGGCGACAGCGGAACCTCGTCGTACGGCGACGCGCTGCCCAACGAGAACGCCGCGGCGCTGCTCGCCGAGCAGGTCCCCGGCATCGACGCCATCCTGTTCGGGCACGCGCACAAGGACATCCCGCAGCGCTTCGTCACCAACGCGACCACGGGCCAGCAGGTCGTGCTCAGCGAGCCGATGTGCTGGGGCCAGCGGCTCAGCGTGTTCGACATCGAGCTGCAGCAGGTCAAGGGTCAGTGGACCGTGGTGTCGAAGAAGGCCACGAACGTCAACACGAACACGGTCCAGGACGATCCGGCGCTCGTCTCGCTCATCAAGGCGCAGCACGACGCCGTGGTCGCGTACGTCAACAAGCCGGTGGCCAACTCCACCGAGGAGCTGTCGGCCGCCGAGTCCTGCTGGAAGGACACCGCGATCCTCGACTACGTCAACAAGGTGCAGGTCGACACCGTGGCGCAGGCCATCGCCGGCACTCCGGAGGCGGCGCTCCCGATCGTGTCGATCGCGGCTCCCTTCAACCGCCAGGCCACCTTCCCGGCTGGGGAGGTCACGATCCGCGACGTCGCAGGGCTGTACATCTACGACAACACGCTCATGGCCTCGGTGCTCACCGGCGCGCAGATCAAGGACTACCTGGAGTACTCGGCGAAGTACTTCCAGCAGGTGGCCCCCGGCGCTCCCGTGGACCCCGCGAGCTGGACGAACGCGCTGAACACCCCGGACTACAACTACGACCAGTTCTCCGGGGTGGCTTACGACGTCGACATCGCGCAGCCGCAGGGATCCCGGATCCAGAACCTGTCCTGGAACGGCGCTCCGGTCGATCCGGCGCAGAAGTTCGTCGTCGCGGTGAACAACTACCGCCAGTCCGGCGGCGGCGGCTTCCCGCACATCGCGACCGCACCAGTCGTCTACAACGCCCAGGTCGCGATCCGCGAGGCCATCGTCGCGTACGCCTCGGCGGCCGGCACGATCGACCCGAAGGACTTCCACGTCGTGAACTGGCAGCTCACGCGCGCCGGAACCCCGGTCTTCTGATCGCCACGACGCCCCTCCGTCCGACCTGGGCGGAGGGGCGTCGTCGTCTCTGCGCTACTTCACCGTCGGCGGCGAAGGGATCGCGTAGCCCGACGGGGCGATGTTCGCGTCGAGGGACTTCTTCCAGGCCCCGGAGGAGATGTATTCCTTGAGCGCGGTGCGCACGGTGTCGAGCCGGTTGTCCCCCTGCTTCAGGCCGACGCCGTAGTTCTCGTCGGTGAAGCCCTTGCCGATCACGCGCAGCACACCCTTGTACTCGGGTTGCGTCGCGAAGCCGGCGAGGATGAGGTCGTCCGTCGACACCGCATCGACCGTGCCCGCGGCCAGATCGCGGACGCATTCGGACCAGGACGGCACCTTCACGACGGTGATCTTCCCCCGGTAGTGCGACGTGAGGTAGTCGATCGACGTCGTCCCGGCGGCCGCGCACACCTTCTTCCCGTCGAGCGTCTCGGGTCCCGTGATGGTGTCGTCGTTGCGGCGGATGAGCAGATCCTGATGAGCCACGAAGTACGGTCCCGCGAAGGCGATCTCCTTCTCGCGCTCGGGCGTGATCGAGAACGTCGAGACGACGAGGTCGACCTTGCCCGAGGTGAGCGCGCTGACCCGCTCGTCCTGGTCGATGCGCTGCCAGGTGATGTTCTTCGTAGGCACGCCGAGCTTGCCGGCGACGTAGTTCGCCGTGTCGATGTCGAACCCCGCGTACCCGGAGTCGGTCTTGAGGCTCACTCCTGGCAGGTCATCGGCGATGCCGATCGTGAGCGTGCCGGATCCGGTCGCGCTGTTGTCGCCGGTGTTCTGCGGAGTCGCGGAGGAGCATCCGGAGACGAGCACGGAGGCGGCCACGAGACTCAACGCCGCGGCGGCGAGGCGGCGCATGTCACCGCCCCCCTTCGCGTGGGCCCGCACCATCGCCGGGCGGGTTCTTGTCGGGTTCGTCGAGGTTGTCCCACTCGTGCATCTCGATCTCGATGGGCCCGACCGGGATCCCCTCGTCATCGTCGTCCTCGTCGCGGTCGTGCACGTCGAACTGCACCGTGCCGATGGCCGCGATGGACTCGGTGCGCGGGCCCGCGGGCCGCGGCGGATACCGCAGGCCGGTGTCGGTCCACTTGCTGAGCATCCGCCCGTCGGTCTGAGCCGCCACGCGCCCCTTCACGATCAGCCAGCCGAGCTCGAAGATCACCAGCAGCACGGGGATCCCGATGACGACCACGACGAAGCCCGTCTTGTGCCAGAAGTACGGCGACGCCTGCCATCCCGAGATCGCCATGCCCACGATCACGAAGACGAGGAAGCCGAGGCCCAGATAGCTCGTCCAGGGAGTCCCCGGGGCCCGGAATGTGCTCGGCGGCAGCACTCCCCTGTCGGTGAGTCTTCGCAGCCGCAGCTGGCAGACGAAGATCGTCCCCCAGGTGAACACGACCGCGATCGAGGCCGCCTCCAGGGCGATCTCGAAGGCGTCGGGGCTCACCGCGTTGAGGATGGATCCGAACACGTAGACCACGGCGGTCATCACGATGCCCGCCCACGGCACGCCGGACTTGCTCATCTTGAGCGTGAAGCCCGGCGCCTGCTTGGCCATGCCGAGGCTGCGCAGCACGCGGCCGGTCGTGTACAGCCCAGAGTTCAGCGACGACATCGCCGCGACGATGAGGATCGCCTGGATCACATTGGCCATCCACGGCATGCCCATCCGCCCGAACACGGTCACGAACGGGCTGATGCCCGGAGTGAACTCGCTGGTCGGCAGGATGCAGACGAGCAGGAGCAGCGCGCCGCAGTAGAAGACGGCGATCCGGACGATGACCGCGTTCACGGCCTTCGGGACCTCGCGCTTCGGATCCTCCATCTCGCCCGCCGCGATGCCGACCATCTCGATCGCGGCGTAGGCGAAGACGACGCCCGACATCACGATGATCGGCCCGTACCAGGCGAAGCCGTCGCCGGTGGGCCAGAACCCGCCGGGATTGGACCAGAGGTTCTGAACGCCCGCGCGGTGCCCGCCGACGTCGAAGCTGAACGCGACGACGATGATCCCCACGACGAGGAACACGATGATCGCGGTGACCTTGAGCACCGAGGCCCAGAACTCGAACTCTCCGAACGCCTTCGCGGACAGCAGGTTGACGACGAGCACCACGGCGAGCGCGATGAGCACCGTGGCCCAGGTGGGCATCTGCGGCCACCAGTACTGGATGTACAAGCCCACGGCGCTGAGCTCGGCGATGCCGGTGAGCGCCCAGTTCGTCCAGTACATCCACCCCGTGTAGTACGCCGCCTTCTCGCCGAAGAACTCGCGCATCCAGGACACGAAGGCGCCCGAGGTCGTGCGGTAGAGCACGAGCTCGCCGAGCGCCCGCATGAGGAAGTAGGCGATCACGCCCACGAAGGCGTAGCTGAGCACGAGGGCGGGCCCGTTGCTGTGCAGCCGGGAGGCGGACCCGAGGAAGAGGCCCGTGCCGATCGCACCCCCGATCGCGATCATCTGCACCTGACGACGGTTCAGGCTCTTCTTGTACCCGGCCTGTTCCGCATCGTGTTCTGCGCCGTGGTCCTCCGCGTGCGTGAGATTCCCGGCATCGGTCTGCGACATGCGATCCCCCTGTCGTTTCACCCGTGGTCACCGGTGGGGCGGGTCGCAGGACGGCTCGGAGCATCGGCGCTGACGTGGTACTGAGAATGGCACGGTTTCTGGACCGAGGGCAATCGGTCGCGCGGCGCGTTCCCGTTCCGGAGTTCAGCCCTGCCGCTCGGCGATCTCCTTCACGCTGCGCACGAGGCTGTCCCACATCGTGGTGGAGTGCAGCGCCGCGGCTTCGTCGGGGTTGTTGTCCTGGCTCAGCGTCAACTCGACCGGACCGTCCCCCGTGATCGTCCAGGTCAGCGTGTGGTAGTTCTCCGGGACGTCGGGCTTCCCCGTGAGCGGGCTGAAGTGCGTGCAGACGAGCCGCCGCCCCGGCTCCGCCTCGAGGATCACGCCTTTGTCCTCGTAAGGGCGCCCCTCCCACTCCCCCTGCCAGCGGATCGGCCCGCCGACCGTCCAGTCCGTGACGACGGTCGTCCCGAACATGAACTCGCGGACCGCCTCCGGATCGGTCAGCACCTCCCAGACGCGATCCGGAGAAGCCTCGATCGCGATGCTCGATGTGGCGACGTAGTCCTCTGGCATGGTCCGCTCCCGTTCGCTCGGTCCCCGCCCCATGATCCGCCGAAACCGCCGACGCGTACAGAGCGGGTCCCGGACGGCTCGCGGTCGCGGTCGCGTCCGGGTGTCGCCCGCGCACGGCATGATGAGGTGCGTGGATCCATGATCGGATCCCTCCTGATGAAAGGCTCGGCGCGTGGCAGGCGACAACATGCAGGACTGGGTGCGGGCGCGTTCCGAGGAGCTCCCCGGTGTCACCGTCGATCAGCCGTTCGGGCCCGAGGTCGACGTCTTCCGGGTGCGCGGGTTGATGTTCATGGCGCTCTCGCCGTCGACGGCGACGGGCGTGACGCTCAAGTCGGCGCCGGCGGATGCGGAGGCCCTGCGCGCCACGTTTCCCGCGATCATCCCCGGCTACCACATGAACAAGAAGCACTGGATCACGCTGCTCGCCGACGGAAGCCTCGAGCAGGGTCTCGTCGAAGAGCTCGTGACCGAGGCCTATCGCCTCGTCGTCGCGAAGCTCCCGCGGGCGCAGCGCCCGGTGGATCCGGAGATCTTCGGGCGGGTGTGATCCGCGGTCACTCCACCGTCACGACGACCTTGCCGACCGTGCGCCCCGCCGCGAGATGGGCGAGGGCGGCGCCGGCCTCCGCGAGCGGCCAGGTGCGCTCGACGACGGGGGCGATGCGGCCGTCGGCGGCGAGCGCGAGCAGTTCGCGGAGCGCCTCCGGCTTGGCGGTCGCGGCGAGCGGGTGGAGCGGACGCCGGGAGAACACGGAGAGTGCGGCCGCGCGGGCGACCCGCGGAATCGGGCCGAGCACGCGCCCGCCCTCCCCCGCGACGAGCACGGCGGATCCGCCGTCGCGTACGAGCCTCCGCACCGCACGCAGCGGACTGTCGCCGGCGATGTCCACCACCACGTCGAAGCCCTTCTCCGGCAGGGCGGCGAGCGGGACGGTCCGACGGTCGTAGGTGGTCGACGCGCCCAGGGACGCGACGAGCGCGCGGTTCCGCTCGGAGCACAACGCGTGCACCTCGGCGCCGCGCACCGCGGCGAGCTGCACCGTGAACGTGCCGACCCCACCGGACGCGCCGAGCACGAGCACGCGGTCGCCCGATGCGACGTCGGCCCGGCGGAGCGCCTGCCACGCCGTGCCGCCGGCGATGGGCAGCGCCGCGGCGGTCACGGGATCGACCTCGGCCGGACGGGGCACGAGGCGGCCCGCCGGCGCGATCGCGTACTCGGCGAGCCCGCCGCCGCCGGGGATCTCCCCCACCACCTCATCACCCACGGCGAATCCCGAGGCTTCGGGGCCGAGGGCGACGACGGTGCCCGCGACGTCGATGCCACGGACCGGCTGCTTCGGACGCGACCAGCCGAACGCGCTGCGCAGCAGCAGCGGCTCGCCGGTCATGATGTGCCGGTCTGCCGCGTTCAGGCCCGTCGCCCGCACGCGCAACAGCACCTCTCCTCGCTGGGGCTGCGGGACGTCGATCTGCGTCCGCGCGACCTCGTCCACGCCGCCGTAGCGGGTCTGGATCCAGGCATCCATGTCGTTCATCTCATACCTCCGGGTACTGGAAGACGTCGTCGAGGCCGACGTCGAAGACGCGGGCGAGCTGGAACGCGAGCTCGAGGGTCGGCGAGTACCGGCCCGCCTCGATCGCGATGAGGGTCTGCCGCGTCACTCCCACGCGGGAGGCGAGTTCGGCCTGGGTGAGGCCACGGGTGTCGCGCAGCGCGCGGATCGAGTTGGTGACCCTGGTCGGCTTGACCATCAGAGGCCCCGCCGATACGCGACGATCCGCGCGATGCTGCCGACGATCGCGGCGACCGCGAAGCCGAAGAACATCGTGTGGGCGATCCAGAACCAGTCGGCGCGCACGGCGCACAGGATGAGCACCCCGACGCCCGCGATCGCGAGGAAGGCCTGCTCGACACGTGTGCCCATCCGCGCGATGTCGCGATCGCGGATGTCGCTCTTGCCGACTCCCCCCGGCTCGCGCATGCCCGCGACGATGCCCCAGAGAATGCTGATGACGATCGTCAGCACGATGCTGGCGCCGATCGTCCACAGCATGATCGGCACCCAGTCGACGTCGGTGAGCGGACCCGGACCTGCCTGACGGAGCACGACCACGACGTACACCGCCATGGCGATGACCGTGACGATGAGGCCCGACCAGACGTTGCGCTCTTCGTAGACCATGAGGGTCTCCTCCTGTCAAAGATTCTTTACATGTGATCGTACGGAGCCGCGATCGGTGATGTCAAGAATCTTTTACAAGTACTCAGTGCGAAAAGTTCTCGAAGATCCTTCGTCACGATCCCGGGGGGTCGAGGTCTCTCTGTGCATCGGCAGACGAAACCCGAGAAGCGAGTGCACGTGAACCCTGAGAACCCGAACGGTCGACCGCAGACGCGGAGCGAGCTCCGGCGCGCCCGCGTACGCCGGCGGCGGCAGACGGCGGCAGCGGCGCTCGGCGTCCTGTTGCTCGTGGGGGGCTTGTTCGCCGTCCTCGGCAGCACGAGGGCGTCGGCCGTCACCGCCGAACCGACCACGCAGCCCACCGCCACGTCCACGCCGGATCCGAGCGCACAACCGACCCCGGCCCCGACTCCGACCGCGGACCCGAGCACGCCCGCGCCGACGTCCAGCCCGTCGCCGTCGCCGTCGCCGTCGGTCAAGACCACGGCCCCGCTCGCGAGCCCGCTCTCCCCCTCCGCGCCGCTGGCGCTGGCGGCCGCTGCTGCTCCCGCGTTCGGCTGCGGCTCGACGTACGTCTACTCCGTGACGACCACGGGCGGCATCTTCCAGACGACCGCCGCCACGGGCGCCAGCACCGCGAACGGCGCGTTCACCGTGCCGGCAGGCGACATCGTCAACGCGCTCGCCCTCGGCCAGGCCGGCAACTACATCTGGGCGCTGGACCGGACCGCGGGGACGATCCTCCGATACGACGCATCGACGGGGCAGACCACGACCTACGGCACGAACGTCTCCGGATCGCTCCTCAACGTCATCGCCGGCGCGATCGACCCGCTGACCGGGATCTACTACTACGTCTGGGTGCCCGACACCCCCACGGGCATCTGGTACATCTACGGGTTCAACACGCTCACCAACACCCCGATCGGCTACATGGGCTCGATCAGCGGGATGGGCTCCTCCGCGAACGGCGACATCGCGTTCGACGCGGCCGGCAACCTCTACATCGTCTCCAACGCGAGCGACACCGCATCCGGGATGGTCTCCCGGGTGAACGGCCCGCTGCCGACGGCCGCCGGCAACGCCGCCCTGACCGCGACGACGATCACGAACGCACTCCCGGCGAACGCGGGCCAGTACAACTCCGTCGCGTTCGGCCCCAACGGCAACCTCGTGATCGGCTCGGCGCTGTCCTCCGGAGCGTCGTCGACCATCAAGCAGGTCGATCCCGCCACCGGTGCCCAGCTCTCGTCCTCCGCAGGCCCGATCGCGTGGGTCGACATGGCCAGCTGCATCTACCCGAACACGATGGTCCTGCAGAAGAACCTCCCGCAGGGTCGCTATGCGTCGGGCGATCAGTTCACCCTCACGATCGGCAACGTCACCAGCTCCGCGAACACCGCGACGACGACCGGCAGCGCGACGGGGATCCAGAGCAGCATCGTCGGACCGCTGCTCGGGCGGAGCGGTCAGACCTACACGATCTCCGAGACCGCGGCATCCGGCAGTCTGAGCAACTACACGAGCACGTGGTCCTGCGTCGACCAGGCCAACGGCAACGTGGTCGTCGCGTCCGGGAGCGGCACCAGCGGAAGCTTCGCGATGCCGAACAACACCGCGGGCGGGGCGAAGGTCGTGTGCACGATCACGAACACGGCCCTGCCCTCGACCGCCACGGTGACGCTCGGCAAGCAGGTCACCGACGTCAACGGCAGCAACCCCACCGCCGCGCAGGGCTGGACGCTCGGCGCCGCGACCACGGCGACCACCGGCACCGTGACGACGTCTCCGACGGGGACGACGGCCGTCACCGGCGCCGGCGGATCGACGGCGCCGTGGACCCTCACCTTCGGATCCGCGTCGTCACGCGCGACGGTCGCGGTCTCCGAGACACAGCAGGCCGGCTACACCTTCAAGTCGGGGAGTTGCACGGTCACGCCCGCGACGGGCAGCCCGACCACCTACACGCTCACCAGCGCCGCATCGTTCCCCCTCACCGGCATCGCCGGAGGCGCGACCGTCGCCTGCACCTATATCAACCAGCCCACGGCCGGGACGATCTCGTGGCAGAAGGTCGACGCGGCTTCGACATCGCACTACCTCGCCGGATCCGAATGGACGCTGCGGGGCCCCGGGGCATCCGGACCGACGATCACCGTGAAGGACTGCACCGCGACGCCGTGCACGGGCACGAACGACACCGACGCGCGCGCCGGTTACCTCATCGTCGGCGGCCTCGCGTGGGGCGCGTACACACTCACCGAGACGAGGGCGCCCGCGGGGTACGTCCTCGACACGACCCCTCGCACGGCCACGGTCGGCGCGACCGCGCTGACGGTGAGCCTCGGCGCGATCAAGAACGTTCAGCAGACCGTGCCCGCGATCCCGCTGACCGGCGGCATCGGCGCCGACGCCTATCTGATCGCGGGCGTCCTGTTCGCCGCCCTCGCCCTGGGCCTGGCCTCACTGCAGTTCTGGCGACGCCGACACCGGCGAAACGCCCTCTGAATCCGTCCGGGACTTGCCCGAGTCCCGGTCCCTCGTCACGCCGCGCCGCGTCGTGATCCACCAATAAGAAAGAGACAATAATGTCGAAATCTCTCACCGCGGCGGTGCGGACGCACCGGACGCTGGCTGCAGCGACTGCGCTGTCGCTCGGCCTGCTGGGGGTGGCTTTGACGGCCACGGCCGCCAACGCCGCCCCGGTCCCCGGTCCCGTCACCAACCAGACCGGATCCCTGACCATCCACAAGTACGCCTACCCGGCCAACGGCTCCCAGAATCCGTCCGGCACCGGCACGAACCCGACGACGTCGCCGATCGACGGCGTGACGTTCCAGGTGTGCGCGATCAACAACGTCACCTCCCTCACCGACACGTCGAACCTCGGCTGGACGCAGGTGAAGAACCTGCAGAACGTCGCCGGCGCGCAGTCCGCGACCGCCCTCACGGGCACGACCGCCGGAGTCGACAGCACCACCAACTTCCCGCTCGGCACCTGCACCAACGTCACCACCGCCGGCGGCGGAATCGCGACCGCCTCTGGCCTCGCGGTCGGCGCCTACCTCGTCCGCGAGATCAGCGCGCCGTCGAGCGTTATCACGATGTCCTCGCCGTTCGTCGTGACCGTGCCGACGCCCGCGGACTCGACCGCGGGCGCCGCGAACACGGGCCTGTGGGAGTACAACGTGAACGTGTACCCGAAGAACGCCACGGGCACCTCCCCGCAGAAGACCGTCGGCGACCAGAGCTCCAACGGATACACCCTCGGCTCGCAGGTCGACTTCTCGGTCTCCCAGCTGATCCCGTCCCTGCCGACCGGACAGGCCTACACCAAGCTCATCGTCTCCGACGTCCTGGACGCGAAGCTGACCCCGAACACCACCTACGTGCCCGTCGTGAAGATCGGCGCGACGACGCTGGCCACCCCCGGTGACTACACCTACACCTGGTCGGGTCAGACGCTCACGGTGACCCTCACCGCATCGGGCCTCTCCAAGCTCGTCGCCGGCCAGACCGTCTCGGTGGGCTTCCGCGCCACGGTCAACGCCGTCGGCGCGATCGACAACACCGCGACGGTCAACCTGAACGACCTGAAGCTGGACGGCACCACGAGCCCGACCCCGACCAACACCGTCACCACCCGCTGGGGCAACCTGCTCGGCACCAAGACCGACGCCGGCAACCCGACGCACACGCTCGCCGGGGCCACGTTCACCGTCTTCGAGACGACCACCACCACCGGCACCTGCGCCGTCCCCGCAGGCGGCGTCACGGGTCTCACCCAGGTCACCCAGCCGAACTCGACCACCCCGCTGGTCGTGACCTCGAACGCGAGCGGATCCATCGCCATCTCCGGTCTCTGGGTCGGCGACACGACCACCGCGGCCAACGACGTGACCAACCGCTGCTACATCCTCCAGGAGACCGCGGCCCCGGCCGGCTACGTGCTCCCGGCGGGCAACGCCGCGCTGACCGCCGTCAACGTGCAGTCCGGATCCACCGTGACCACGCCGACGTTCACCGTCACCAACAACCAGCAGCTGGTCCCCGGCCTGCCGCTGACCGGTGCCGACGGACAGATCATCCTCACGACCGCGGGCATCGCGCTGCTGCTCGTCGCCGCCGGCGGCGTCCTCCTGGTGATCCGCCGCCGCGCACACGCGGAGAGCTGAGCTCCCGCGTCCCAGCCTGGTGGGACGGCCGCTCCAGATCGGCCGTCCCAGCCCGAATGCGGGTGGACGGTTTCCCACTCTCCCCGTCTCCCCGCCTCCCACGGGTGGGTGGTCGCAGCTCCCAGACATGCGACCACCCGCCCCTTCCCGCATTGATAGGAAACCGTGAACCTCGACGACGTGCAGCCGCTGCGACGGGAACGCCACCGGACGCGCCGAGGACGGCGCTGGAAGCCGAACGGCCTGCTGATCGTCACCACGTTCGTCGCCGTCATCGGCGCCACGACTCTGACGTACTCCAGCGCGGCGAGCTGGGTGTCCTCGCTCAACCAGTCCCAGGTCGTGAAGGGCTATCAGCTCTCCGTCGAGCACACGGAGCCCAGCGCCGCGGAGCAGCTCGCCGCCGCCGACCGCTACAACGAGTCGCTCGCGTCCGGCGTGGAACTCGAGGCGAACACCCGCAAACCCATCGGAGCAGGTACCGCGACCGGGACCGTTCCGAGCTACGCGAGCCTGCTGAGCACGCCTACGGGAATCATGTCCCGGATCCAGATCCCGAAGATCGGCGTCGATCTGCCCGTCTATCACGGCACAAGCGACGCCACCCTGCTGCGCGGTGCAGGGCATCTCGAGGGCACCTCGCTCCCCGTCGGAGGCAAGGGGACGCTGTCCGTCATCACCGGCCACCGGGGTCTCGCCGAGGCGACCATGTTCACCGATCTCGACCGGATCCAGCCGGGCGACACCTTCACCGTCACCACCTTCGGCCGCGTGCTCACCTACCGGGTGTTCGATACCCGCGTCGTCGAGCCGTCCGACACCGCATCGCTGCACCCGCAGCAGGACCGCGACCTCGTCACCCTCATCACGTGCACGCCGCTCGGCATCAACTCCCACCGCATCCTCGTCACGGGCGAACGGGTCCGCCCCACGCCGGACGCGGACCTCAAGGCGGCCGAGGCCCCGCCCGTCACGGTCGCCTTCCCGTGGTGGCTCGTGTTCTACGTCACAGGACTCGCCCTGATCGGGCTCTACCTGTGGTGGGGCGGCCGCGTGCGCGCCGCCGATCGGCGTCAGCCTGAGCGGCGCCGTGGTCTCGCCACGGCGGCCCGCTGACGGAGCGTCCGGCCGCCGGGGAGACCGCGCGCTGCTCGTCCCTCGCTCAGGGCACGGTGAGCGTGCTGGTGAGCCCGTATCGTCCGGCCGCGGCATAGCGGACATCGACCGTGCTCGCGCTACCGGCGCCCACCGGCACGATGAGCCGACCCGTCGCATCGAGCGCGCCCGGCGCCCACGCGCCTCCTGCGGTGCGCAGCTCGATGCCCGTGCCCGCGTCGCCCGTGACGACGACGCCGTTCGAGGCGGTCGCGGCGGAGAGAGCGGGGGCGTACAGCGGCACGTCGATGTAGAGGGGCGATGACGTCTCCCCCGACAGGTCCTGCGTCAGGGTGAGGGCGTTGTCACCGGCACTGAGCCCGTCGACGACGGTCATCGTCCAGTTCCCCTGGGGATCCACCGACGCGGTCGTGTCCGCGGATCCGACGGCGGCGTGCACCGTCGCTCCGGGGGCGCCCGTCCCTGTCAGGAGCGGGAAGAGCCGGCCGTCGCCGTCGACCGAGGTCACGACGACATCGGGCAGCGTGCGGCCGACGGTGAGCGGCACCGAGGCCGGCGGGCTGATCTGGAGCCCCCGGGATGCGACCACGGAGAGCGTGTACTGGCCATCCGCGACGCCGGTGATCTTCAACGGCGTGGTCCACATCCCGGAGGGGTTCGCGGAATCGACGGCCTGGGCGACGACCCGCCCGGCGGCGGCGACCAGCTGCACGGTGATCGCGACATTCGCATCCGCGCTTCCGTGCACGAGGAGCAGATCCGACTTCACGGTGCCTCTGCGCGGCGAGATGATCACCGGCGCCGCGGGAACGGCGGCCGGCGGGGGGACGATCGGCGCTGCCGCCGGTGCGAGGGTCGGCAGCGGCGCAGAGGCCGGCAGCGGCGCAGGGGCGACAGGCGTGCTGGCCGGCGATGACGGCGCAAGCGGTCCCGCCGCGCGCGGCGGGCTGACGGGTCCGAGGGGCAGGGCCGGCGAGGCGGGGTCGGTCTGGGGCACCACGATCGGCGGCGCTGAATTCGTCGGGGCTCCTGCCAGCGGCCCGGCCGGGATCGATGGGACGACGCCCGGCCGAGATGTCGGCGGAACCGCCGTCGGGCCGCTCATGGCGACGGTCGGAGGCGCGGACTCCGGCGCAAGTGCCCCGACCAGCGTGACCGCCATCGAGGTCGCGACCGCACCGGCCAGGACGAGGGCCGAGACCTTGAGCGCCACGCCGGTGGACGCGATCGGGGCGCTCGGGGAGAGGAACGCCTGGCCGGCCAGCGCTCCCTCGGTCGCGAAGGCGGATGCCCCGCCCGCGGTCGCCATCCACGCCGTGTAGGCGGCAGCGCCCCCGACGCCGGCGGCGAGCGGAAGCAGCACGAAGCCGATGTGACGATTGGCCTCGTCGGCCTCGTCGGCGACGATCGGGCACGTGGGGCAGGTCTCGAGGTGCTCGTCGACGCGGCGCTGGTTCGGCTTCGTCAGCCTCTTCCTGAAGCTCGCGCCGAGGTGCTCGATCGTCCAGCGACAGTCGGACTCCGCCGGCAGCGAGGCGAGATGCACCTGGATCCAGGATGCCCGCAGCCCTTCCCGCGCCCGGTACGCCAGAGCCGCCACCGCGTTCGGCTTCATGCCCATGAGCGGAGCGACATCACGAGGCGGCATGCCTTCGACCTCGGTGTACCACAGCACTTCCTGCCACTGCGAGGGCAGCGTGCGGAACGCCTGAGCCGCCAGCGATCCGTTGAGCGCGGTCAGCTGGTTCTCCTCGGTGAACCGGATGTCAGGGATGGTCTCGGCGTACTCCATCGGTATCTCGCGGGATACCCGCCCCCAGCTGGACGCGGTGTTCCGGATCGCGGTGAAGAGGTACGGACGGAACCCTGCGGTCGGGCCGCCACCACGGGAGATCGTCTTGTAGATCTTCGTGAAGGCCTCCGACACCAGATCGTCCGGGTCGAAGGTCCCGGTGAACGAGCGCGCGACGGCGAGACCGGCACGATAATGCCGGCTCCAGAGCTCCGCGTAAGCAGCGGCATCTCCTTCTCGCGTGCGGTCCACGAGTTCGGTGTCGGATGAGGCGTCAACGGACTTCGTCAAGTCCTGCAGGCGTGACACGGTGTAGCGCTCCAGATGTGTTCCCCAGGGTGCGGAGCCCTCCCATAGGACTCTGCTGATGGAGAGACGCGGGAATGACCCTTCTATGACGCGAATGTCATGTCCGATCTCGCGAGAGGCGTTCGCGACGTTCTGGGCGGACCGGCGCGTCATGATCGCCGAGCCGTGGCGTCTCTCCGAACGTGACCCGCTTCCTGCGGAGTCCGTCGCGATCCGTCGCTGCCCCACAGGGTCCAGAAAGGACATTCCCATGGTTGAAAGAACCTCCTACACACCCGGTACCCCGAACTGGATCGATCTCCAGTCCCCCGATGTCACCGCGTCGCGCACGTTCTACGGCGCCCTCTTCGGGTGGGCGTTCGAGAACGCGATGGGCGATGAGGGCGAGTACTGGATGGCGAGCCTTCGCGATCTCCCCGTCGCCGCGATCGGCGGCCACAACCCGGAGAACACGGCCCCCGACGCCCCCGCACGCTGGAACACGTACATCGCCAGCGATCGCATCGACGACGTCGTCGCGGCGACCGCGGATGCGGGCGGTACGGTCGTCCTCCCCGCCTTCGACGTCCCCGGAGCCGGGCGGATGGCGTGGATCGCCGATCCGTCCGGTCCCGATGTGGGACTCTGGCAGGCGACCGGGCACATCGGTTCCCGCCTGGTCAATGAACACGGAGCCCCGGTCTGGAACGAGCTGATCACGACGGGCCTCGATTCCGCGCTGCCGTTCTACAAGAGCGTGCTCGGCATCGATGCGGTCACGACGCAGATGGGTGAGGGCGAGTACACGATCCTTCGCGTGGACGGGGTCGATGTGGGCGGCGCGACCCGGCCGCCGATGCCGGAGGCCCCGAACCACTGGCACGTCTATTTCGCCGTCGACAGCGCCGACGATACGGCTGCGAAGGCCGAGGCCCTGGGTGCCACCGTGATCGTCGCGCCGTTCGACATCCCCACGGTCGGCCGTGCCGCAGTTCTGCACGACCCGCAGGGCGGATTCTTCTCCATCCTGCAGCCCGACCTGCCTGCCGGCGAGTAGCGAGGAGCGGGCGCGCCAGCAGAGGGAATCCCGTGGCGCGCCCGCTCACCACGTCGAGCTCACTATTGATATCTGTTCTCAATAGACTGTGTTCGACGGACGGAACAGGCGGGCGGGGACGCGCATGACGACACAGCACGGCCACGCAGAGCCCGCCGGTACCCGCCGGATTCCCGTCATCGCGCTCACCGGATACCTCGGAGCGGGCAAGACGACCCTGCTCAACCACCTCCTGCGCACGCCGGGCGCGCGGCTCGGCGTCGTCGTGAACGACTTCGGCAGCATCAACGTGGACGCAACGCTCGTGAGCGGCCAGATCGACGAGGCGGCGGCGATCTCGGGCGGCTGTCTGTGCTGCCTGCCCGACGCGGGCGGACTCGACGACGCGCTCGAGCGGCTCTCCCATCCGCGACTGCGCCTGGATGCGATCCTCGTCGAGGCCAGCGGCGTCGCCGAGCCGGGGGCGCTCGCCAGGGTGATCCGCTTCAGCGGCGCGGAACACGTGCGGCCGGGCGGCGTCGTCGAGGTCATCGACGCGTACGAGCACTTCCGCACGGTCGACACGCATCCCGATCCTCCGGCACGCTTCGCGGCCGCTTCGCTCGTCGTCCTCGGCAAGGCCGACCTGCTGCCCGACCGCGAGCGGGCGGAAACGCTCGCGAGGATCCGGGAACGAGTGCGCCTGCGCAATCCCTCGGTGCACGTCGTCGAGGCGCGCAGCGGACGGATCGATCCCTCCCTCGTCTTCGACACTGCGAGCACGGAGGACCCGGTGGACGAGCTGCCGCTGGCGCGATTGCTTCGCGAGGACGCGGGCGAGCACCACCACCCGCACGCGGAGGCGGTGTCCGTCGCCCTCGCGGGGCCCGTTCCGCCGGGAGCGCTCGTCGACCTGCTGGAGGATCCGCCGCCGGGCGCGTACCGCGTCAAAGGCCGGGTGAGCGTGCGCGGGGCCAAAGGCGAGCGGGGCTACCTGGTGAACGTCGTCGGCGCCTCGGTGCACGTGGAGGCGTTGACCGAGGCGCCCGAGCTCGGTGAGCTGGTCGCGATCGGCATGCACCTCGATCCGTCCGAGGCCCGCGCCCGCCTGCGCGCGATCGCCGACGCTCCGGACGGCCGACCCGACCCCGCCGGCCTCCGGAGGCTCCGCCGGCACCGCCGCCTCAGCGAGTAGCCGGCCCGGACTTTCGGGGCGCACTCCGGATCCCCCGACTCGTCAACCCGCGTCCCGGATCCCGGCTCCCGGCTCCCGGCTCGCGTACCCCGCAACCCGGTCCCCGGCTCGCCGCTCCCGACCCCTTTTGGGGCGCACTCTCCCGTTTTGGGGCGCACCTCACCCCCAGAACACGAAGAGACGCGCCCCAAAACGACAGAACACGCCCCAAAGTCAGGCCAGGGCGCCCATCCGGCAAGGGCGACCGCATCGAGCACCGAGGCAACCGAGCCGACCCCCGACCCCAGTTTCGGGGCGCACTCCCCCGTTTTGGGGCGCACCTCGTCCGTAGAACACGGAGGGGCGCGCCCCAAAACGACAGAGCGCGCCCCAAAAGGATGCCTCAGTCGGACGCGACCGCGATCTCGTTCGGCGTGTGCTTCAGGCGGGCCGTGGTGAGGACCTTGCCCGACGCGAGGTCGACCACGTGCACGCTGTTGGCGGCAGGCTCCGTCACGTACGCGACATCACCGCGGACCTTGATCGCCGGGTGCGGATCCTGCCACTCGGCCGGCCCCTGCCACGGCTCGACGACCGGGAACGACCGCGCGATCTCGCCGGACGACGGATCCAGCACGTGGATCGAGCCGTCGGTCGCGAGGATGTACGCGAGGTCGCCGGGTCCGCGGGCCACATCGCGGAACGTGTACTGCACGGCGGGCGGAAGGTCGACGACACGGTACGTGCTCGCGGCGGTGTCGATCAGGGTCACCGCGTTGAGCAGGTATCCCTCGGCGTCGCGATCGTTCTTGTAGTCGCCGACGACGATCGGACTCGTGGGAGAGACGAACGCGTTGCCCATCCGGCCGTAGGCGGCGGGGGCGGCGAGCTTGGTGAACGCACCGTCCTTGAAGAGCAGCGCGCCGTCCTCGCAGCCGAAGACGGTCGCGTCGCCCTTCGCCGTTCCCTCGCCGTGGATCCCCGGG
Organism: Microbacterium sp. MYb64; assembly: GCF_002979495.1. Taxonomy (NCBI): domain Bacteria; kingdom Bacillati; phylum Actinomycetota; class Actinomycetes; order Micrococcales; family Microbacteriaceae; genus Microbacterium; species Microbacterium sp. MYb64. The sequence goes on from NZ_PCOW01000032.1 coordinate 18,274, forward strand.
CACTGCGCGTTCACGGCGATCTGCTCCCAGCCGCCGTTCTTCGGGCGCAGCGCCTCGGCGCCGGTCCGCGCGGTCTTGTCTCCCACGGTCGTCAGCAGCGTGCCGTCCTCGAGCGCGATCGAGACCCCGTGGTGGGCGCTCGCAGCCTTGTGCCTCTCCCCCGTGGGAGCGGCCGCATACCCGCCGGAGAACGCGTTCGTGTCCAGGATCGTCGTCCCGCCCGTGCCGTCGTCGTAGAGCAGGGTCTTGCCGTCGTGCGCCACGACGTGGCCCGCCGTCGTGGCCGGAATGGTGAGATCGGTCAGTGCGGGCTTGGCCGTGTCGAGCATCTGGAATCCCCGCGAAGTCGTCACCGCGATCGTGCGCCCGTCGCCGAACGGGTTGACCCGCGTGAACTCCTCCGTGTCGAACTCCTTCACCGTCTCGAGCGTGGCGCCGTCGAGCACCGCGATCCCGTGCGGGTAGGTCACGGCGATCCTCTCCGTCGCCGCCTCGGTGGCGGGCGGCGCGGCCCCTCCCGCGGTGCTCGCGCACCCTGTCGCCAGGACGGCGACTCCCGCGAAGACGGCTGCCGCCGTGAGGCGTCGTCTGTGTCGTTGCATCGTTCTTCCTTTTCTTCGAGATGGCCTCATGCGCCGAGACCCTGCGCGATACGCGCCGTGTTGGCCCGCATCATCGTGAGATAGCTGTCCGCTCCCGCTCCCGGAGCGGTCAGGGATTCGGTGTAGAGCTCGACGACCTCGACCCTGAGATCGGCCTCCTCCGCCAGCACGCGGACCAGGCGATCGGGCTGGGAGGACTCGGCGAACACCGTGCGCACTCCCGCGTCCTCGATCGCAGCGACGAGGTCGCGCAGGTCCGCAGCGCTCGGCGCGGCGAGGGTCGTGCCGCCCGGGATCACGGCGCCCACCACGCGGAACCCGAATCGGTCGGCGAGATAGCCGAACACATGGTGATTCGTCACGAGGGCGCGCTTCTCGACCCGGATCGCCGCGAAGGCCGCCACCATCTCGGCGTCGAGTGCGGAGAGCTCGGCGCGGTAGGCGTCCGCGTTCGCTCGGATCTCCGCCGCGTCCACGCCGTCGATCTCGGCGAGCGCGGGTTCGAGAGCGTCCACGACGTCGCGCATCCTCGCCGGATCCGTCCAGAAATGCGGATCCGGCGTGCCCCGCGCATCGCCTGCCGTGTAGGGCAGCACCTCGATGCGGTCGCCGGCCACGAACATCCGCGCCCTGGACTCGGCCGCACGATCGAGATGCTGCTGCAGCCCCTCCTCCAGTCCGAGCCCGTTCGACACGAGCAGGTCGGCCTCCGCGAGTCGTGCCGCCTGCGCAGCCGAGATCTCGAAGGAGTGCGGATCGGCGTTCGGCTTCATGAGCGTGGTGACGTCCGCCTGCTCCCCCGCAAGGCGCGAGACGACGTCGCCGAGGATGTTGGTCGTCACGACGATCTGCGGCCGCACCGACACGACCCCCGTCCCGCTGCACCCCGTGAGCACGGCGCCGAACGCGATGACAACCGCCAGCACGGCGAGGATCCGGCGCGTCATCGACCCACCTCCGCGAAGAAGACCGGACGGGTCGGCGTCTCGATCGTGCGGGCGATGCGCGCCCCGTCGGCGTAGTCGATCTCCCGGACGACGCCCTCGGCAGGAGATCCGATGTACGCGCGCTGGGCGTCCAGCCACAACGACGCGACCCCTGGATCGCCGACGACCACGGGTGCGGTCGCCGCGATCTCGGCGCCGTCGGCATAGACACGGATCCGCCCCTCCCCGTCCAGCGCGACGACATGGCCGGCCTCGTCATCCACCGCGACGGCACGCACGAGCGCCTGCCCCGTCGCGACTCTGGACCACGCGCGTTCCCGGGTGTCGAGCAGGAGGAACCCGTCGCCTCCGGTCACGCCGGCGACGGTCGGGCGGCCCTTGCGTCCGTCGAAGCCGAGCGGACGGGATCCGCCGTCGACGACGGGGATCCGCTCGAAGACGGGCTCGCCGTCGCCGGTGACCAGCACGGCGCCGTCCGCGCAGCCGATCGCAAGGCCGGCCCGCGTGGTGATGCTCCCGGCCGGATCCGCGCAGTCGACCTCCGCACCGGACGGCGTTCCAGATCGGTCGTGATAGCGCAGCACACCGTCGACGGCGATGACGGCGCCCTCGCCCCAGGGCGCCACGATTCCGCGGGCGGCGCCCGTGCGCAGGCGGAACGACTCCTCGACGCTCCCCTTCGAGAGTGCCTCGTTGTCGAGCAGCACGGCCTCGCCGGATCCTTCGAAGAAGATGCCGGTGGACCCGGCCGTCGCGAGCGGACCGGTGGCGAGGACGGCCGGGCCGTCACCCCGGACCGTACCGAGGATCGCGGGCGCCGCACGGTAGTAGTGGAAATGGTCGACGTGATCCCAGGTCCAGGCTCCGCTGTCGACGACCTCGATCCCCGCATCGGTCGTGACGAACGCGTAGCGGCCGTCACTCGCGAGTGCACGCGGCGCGCCGATGCGGCCAACCGCGGACGCCGCGCCGTCGAGCAGGTCGACGAGACCGACCTCGCCACGCTCGTCGACGGAGAGCAGCATGAGCGGCGGCTCGGCGACCTCCTCCGCCCCGGTGATCGCGCCGTGCCCGGCCGCCGAAGAAGGCGGAGCGGTTGTTGCGGGCGGCGGTCCGGAGCATCCGGAAGCGGAGAGGAGGACGAGTACCGTGCCGAGCAGTGCGGTGACGCGATGCCGGGTCGGAGTGCGGTGAGGGGCGGGCATCGAGGCCTTTCCAGGGATCAGGACGGTCGGATGTTCAGGCGGGCGAAGCGTCGATGGAGAGCGGCAAGGCGTCTGCTGCTGCGTCATCGCGAAGTGCGGACGCCGTGGTCGCCGGCTCGACGCCGGGCGGGTCCGACCGCCGGGCTCGGCGCGGATGGAACGCGGCGCGCAGGATCCCGGACAGTGCCGCGATCAGCACGGCGGCGCCGGCGATCGAGGCGCCGGCAGCGGTACCCGCATGCCACGAGAGGATCAGCCCGGATGCGACCGCGAGAGCACCCAGGAGTGCGGCGAGCGCCATCGTCACCGGAATCCGCGGTGCCCATGACCGGGCGGCGACTGCGGGCGCGAGCAGGAGTCCGACCACGAGCAGCGTCCCCACGGCCTGATACGCCGACACGACGGCGAGCGTGACGAGGCCGACGAGCACCACGTGCGAGAGCCCAGGACGAAGGCCGAGCGTCGCGGCGATCCTCCGGTCGAACGCGGCGGCGACGAAGGAGCGGTGGAAGGCCGCTGCCACCACGAGCGTCGCCGCCAGCGCCAGGGCGAGCACGACGAGGTCGGAGCCATCGACCGCCAGGATGTCGCCGAAGAGCATCGCGGTGGCGTCGGTCGCGAACGTCCGCGAGTGCGAGACGACGATGACACCGATCGAGAGCATGCTGACGAAGAGCAGGCCGATGCTCGTGTCGAAGGACAGCCGCCCCCGCCGCTGCAGGATCCCGATCGCGCCTGCCATCGCCGTCGCGGACACGGCGGCGCCCGCCATCGGCGGCAGTCCGATGACCGTGGCGAGGGCCACGCCGGGGAGCATCCCGTGGCCGAGCGCCTCCCCGAGGAACGCCATCCCGCGGATCACGACCCAGGTGCCCACGACCGCGCAGATGACGGCGACGAGCACGCCGCCGACGAGAGCGCGCAGGACAAAGTCCGCGCTGAAGGGATCGGTGAACCAGGACATGGGTCCCGATCCTAACCACAAATGAGAATGATTATCAATTGCTACAGTGGCGGCTATGAATCATCCTCGAGTCGCGATCCTCGCCACCTCGCTCCGCTTCGGCTACGGAGACCTCGTGGTGCTCGACGACGTCTCGATGCGGCTGCACGCCGGCGAGGTGACCGCGATCGCCGGACCCAACGGCGCGGGGAAATCCACGCTGCTCGAAGTGCTCGCGGGCGTCCTCCGCCCGCGCTCCGGCACCGCCTGGCGCTCCGACCGCGTCGCTCTCGTCGTGCAGCGCCCCGACGCTCCGCCCGCGCTTCCCCTGACGGTCGCCGACGTCGTGGCCATGGGCCTGTGGGGCCGAAAGGAGCATCGACAGAAGGACGTCGGCGGAGTCGCACGTCGGAGGGTTGCCGAGGCGATCGACCGTGTGGGCCTGACCGGCCGGGAGCGGACCCTGCTCTCGGAGCTGTCCGGAGGCCAGCGCCAGCGCGCGCTGCTCGCCCAGGGCATCGTCCGCCACCCCGGGATCCTCCTCCTCGACGAACCCGCCGCCGGCCTGGATGCCGAGAGCCGGGCACGGACGCGAGCGATCCTTGCGGAGGAGGCCACCCGCGGCGCCGCCGTCGCCTGCGTGACGCACGACGAGGACGCGATCTCCGCCGCCGACCGCGTGATCCGGATCGAGGGCGGTCGGATCACCGTGGCCTGAGACCGGCCCCGCTCAACCGCGCTGCGGCTGTCAGACGGCGTCCGGGCGAAGACTGTGGATCAACCCGGTCGCATACGCCTCGAAGTCCGCGACGAGGTCGATGCGCTCCGGATCCAGCAGCCACTGGGTCTGCAGGCCGTCCATGACAGCGATGATCTGTCGTGCGATCTGGTCGGGATCGATGTCCGCGCGGTACTCGCCCGATTCGATGCCGCCGCGCACGCTGTAGGCCATCGTCGCGCTGATGCTCCGGTACCGTTCCCGCGCCCATTCCGCGGCGGGGTGTTCGACGGTCACGGATTCCCCGACGACCACGGCGAAGAGCCTGGCCAGATCGGGCACCGTGACGTTGAGTTCGAGCAGGCGACGGTTGTACGCCAGATCCGCCTTCCCGACGGGCCGCCCTGCCGCCTCCCAGTTGCGATCCGACGCGCGGTCGCGATCGCGCAGGATCTCGACGAGGAGCTCGTCCTTCGACCGGAAGTGGTGACGCAGGCCGGCCTCGGAGATCCCGACCCGCTCGGCGATGCGGGTCATGGTCGAGCCGCGATACCCGTACTCGGCGAACTCGCGCAGTGCCGCGCCCTGGATTCTGGCGCGGGTGCGCTGGCCGACGGCGTAGCCGTGCGCCCGCGGCTCCGCGGAGGCCTGGGCTTCTTCTGCGGGCATGACAGCGAGTCTAGGGGAACCAATAATCTCGTTTCGATAACAAACCACGAAGCATCACGGTTTTTGCGTCTACGCTCGTGGCCAACCCGAGCGAAGGGGGCGCTGTTGCCCGAAAATCCCGCGACCATGACCGCGACCGCGAGTCCGCGAACGACGATCCAGGACGATCTGCACGACCGCGTCGCATCGCTGACCGGCCAGGACGGCTGGCGCACCCGCGCACTCCCCGCGATCGGACTGCGCTCGCTGAGCCTCTCCGACGGACCGGCAGGGGTGCGCGGCGGCGCCTTCGGGATCGAGAGCGAGGGTGTGCTGCTGCCGAATCCGACGTCCGTCGCGGCGGGATGGGACGAGTGCGCAGCCGAACGGGCGGGACAACTGCTCGGCACCGAGGCGCGTGGCGCGGGCGTCGACTGGCTGCTCGCCCCTGTCCTGAATCTGCAGCGCACACCGTTCGGCGGTCGCCATTTCGAGTGCCTCTCCGAGGATCCTCAGCTGACCGCACGGATCGGCGTCGGTCTCGTCCGCGGAATCCAGTCGGCAGGAGTCGTGGCGACGGCGAAGCACTTCGTCGCCAACGAGTCGGAGACGGAGCGGCTGAGCTACGACGCCCGGATCGACGAGAAGACGCTGCGCGAGGTCTACCTCGTCCCGTTCGAGGCCGCCGTGCGCCGCGGCGACGTCGACGCGGTCATGGCCGCCTACAACAGCCTCAACGGCGTCACCGCCACCGAGAACGACGAACTCCTGCACCGGATCCTGCGCGAGGAGTGGGGCTTCCGCGGCGCGGTCGTCTCCGACTGGGGCGCCGCACGTTCGGCTGCGGCCACCGCGCTGGCCGGTCTCGATCTGTCGATGCCCGGCCCCGACGGCCCCTGGGGGCCGGCGCTGGTCGACGCCGTGATCCGCGGCGAGGTGCCTGCCGAGGCGATCGACGACAAGCTCGCCGCCCTGTCCAGACTGGCCGGACGCCGCGACCGCGCGACCGCGTCCGGGGATGCGGACGCCGCCGATGACCTCGACGAGACGCTCGCCGATCTGGCGGCCTCCGGCATGGTGCTGCTCGAGAACGATGGGGCCCTCCCTCTCGCCGCACCGGCCCGAATCGCCCTCATCGGCCCGCTCGCCGAGCGGCTGACACTGCAGGGCGGAGGCAGCGCCAAGGTGCGCCCGAAGCCGAGGCCAGGACTCGAGGAGCGGCTGCGGCACGCTCTCGGCGACGGCACGACCATCACCGTCGAGTCCGGCGTCGCGATCCACCGCAATCTGCCCCCGCTCGCGGACGAGCGCATCCCCGCGGGACTCACTCTGCGCTTCGAGGACGCCGCGGGCACGACGCTTCTCACCGAGCACCGCCGGCACGCCGATCTCGTCCTGGACGAGGCGGTCCCCGCAAGCACCGCGCGCGTCGTCGTGTCCGCCACGGTCCGTCTCACCGAGGCGGGGATGCACGGGCTGTCCGTGCGCGGCAACGGCACCTACTCGGTCCGCATCGACGACAGGATCCCGCAGGCGTTCACTCTGGCGGTGCCGGATCGCGATCCGCTCTCACCGCTGGTCGAACCGTACGAGCACCGCATCGACGTCGCGGGCGACCGCGAGGTCCGCCTCACCGTCGTGCACGAGTGGGATGCCGAGGCCGACTGGCACCTCATCGATCTGGGACATCTGCCGCCCACGCCCGAGGACCATGTCCTGATCTCCCGCGCCGTCGCGTCCGCGCGGGACGCCGACGTGGCGATCCTCGTGGTGGGGACGACCGCCGAGCACGAGACCGAGGGCGTCGACCGCGAGAGCCTTGCACTGCCCGGCCGCCAGGACGAACTCGTCCGCGCGGTGTGCGCGGCGAACCCGCGCACCGTGGTCGTGGTGAACGCGGGCTCGCCGGTCCTGCTCCCCTGGGCCGAACTGCCCGCAGCCGTGCTGTTGGCCTGGTTCCCCGGGCAGGAGGGCGCCCGTGCGCTCGCGGACTGCCTGCTTGGTTGGCGCGAGCCCGGCGGACGCCTGCCGGTCGCCATCCCGTCCGGAGAGAGCGGACTCCCCTCTGTCACCCCCGTCGATGGCGTCCTCGACTACGGCGAGCGCGATCGCTTCGGCTCCCGGGCGGAGGTCGCGCCGCGCTACCCGCTCGGCTACGGCCTCGGCTACACCCACTGGGAGTACCAGACAGCTGCGGCGACGACGCGAGACGGCGAGGTCATCGTGACGATTGGCGTCCGCAACACCGGCACGCGCCCCGGCCGCGACATCGTGCAGGTGTATCTCGACGAGGTCGGCACGCCGCCGCGGCTGCTCGGATTCGCTCCGGTGTCCACCGAGGCCGGTGCCACCGCCGTCGTCGACGTCCGGATCTGGCCCGAAGCGCTCCGGCGCTGGACGGACTCCGGCTGGCGAGTGCCGGAGGGTCCCCTCCGCGTGACCGTGAACCGTTCCCTCGCCGTCCCCGTCCTCTCCCTGGACGTCGTCCTCCCCCGCCCCTGAGCTCCACCCACCCGAAAGGCGAACCCATGGCTCTCAACGACGAAGCCTCCGCTCCGACCCTCACGTCCACGGCGACCGCCGCGCCGTCCCGCCCGCGACTCGGCACGCTCGCGATCACCCTTCCGACGACGATGATCGTCCTGTTCATGGTGTGGACCGCGGTGCCGAGCATCCTCCTCCCCGTGCAGGTGCAGGCCCTCACCGGATCCACCGACGCCGGCGCACTCGCGATCGCGAGCGTGCTGGGCACCGTGGCCGCCGCGATCGCGAACCCGGTCTTCGGTCACCTGTCCGATCGCACCCGTTCGCGATTCGGGCGGCGCGCACCCTGGATCGTGGTCGGCGCGGTGAGCGGAGCGGCCGTGCTGCTGCTGCAGATCGCCGCACCCTCGATCGCCGTGCTCGGACTGTGCTGGGCCGCGACGTGCCTGACGCTCAATGCGTTCCAGGCCGCGTTCATGGCCGTCGTCCCCGACCGTGTGCCGACTGCGCGGATCGGCCTCGCATCGTCGCTCGTCGGCACCGGTCTCAACGCGGGCGTGCTCGTCGGGTCGCTGATGTTCGTCGTGTTCCCGGAGCTCGCCGGGTCCGGCGGCTACGTCCTGCTCGCGATCCTCATCGTCGCGGTCGCCGTGCTGTTCGTCGTGGTCAGCCCCGACACCGACTCCCGGGCGCTGCCCCGAGAGCCCTTCCGGCTCCGCGAGTTCTTCGCGACGTTCTGGGTCAGTCCGCGCCGTTACCCGGACTTCGCCTGGGTCTTCATCGCGCGCGTGCTGCTCATGCTCGGCTACTTCCTCCTCTTCGCGTTCCTCATGTTCGCCCTGCAGGACTACGTCGGGCTCGCGCAGGACCAGGCCGTCCCGCAGGCGGCTCTGCTGTTCGCGATCAACGGCGCCGCGTCGGTGGTCGGATCGATCCTGGCCGCCCCGATCGCCGACCGCACCGGGCGCCTCAAGGTCTTCGTGCTGATCGCCGGCGCCGGCCTCGCCGTCTCGCTCGTGATCCCGCTCGTGCAGGCCAGCATGGCCGCGATGTACGCCTTCGCGGTCGTGAACGGCATCGCCTTCGGCATCTACATGTCCGTCGACACCGCCCTGGTGAACCGCGTCCTGCCCCGCCCGGAGGACGCGGCGAAGGATCTCGGGATCATGAACCTCGGCATGGTGATCCCCCAGGTGCTCTCCGCCTCGATCGGCGCGATCGTGGTCTCCCTCGTCGGCTACGCGGGCCTGTTCGCGATCGCCGCAGTGATCGCGGTGATCGGCGCCCTCGCAATCCTCCCGGTGCGCAAGGTCGTGTGAGGTGACGGCCTCCGCCTCTCCGCTCGCCGAGACCGGCCTGGGCCGGGTCCGCGGCGTCGCCCTCGAGGATGGTCTCGTGTTCCGCGGGATCCCTTATGCCCGGGATCCCCTTGGCGACCTCCGCTTCGCGCCGCCGGTCGAGCCCGAGCCGTGGTCGGGGGTGCGCCCGGCCGAGGAGTTCGGCCCCGCGGTGCCGCAGACCGTCGATCTGGGGCGCCGCGAGATGTTCGGCCTCCCCGACTACACGACGTCCGAGGCCGGATCCCTGACCCTCAACGTCTGGACTCCCGCGGTCGACGACGCCCGCCGCCCGGTGCTCGTCTGGATCCACGGGGGCGCGTTCTCCTGGGGATCCGGATCCGACCCGGTCTACGACGGCCACCGGCTGAGCGCCCGGCGCGATGTCGTGGTCGTGACCGTGAACTATCGGCTGGGAGCGCTCGGGTTCCTGAGCCTCCCTGGAGTGCCCGGATCCGGCAACGCGGGGCTCCTCGACCAGCTCGCCGCCCTCCACTGGGTGCGTCGGAACATCGCCGGATTCGGCGGAGATCCCGGGAACGTCACGGTCTTCGGGCAGTCGGCGGGAGCGGTGAGCATCGCCGCGCACCTCGCCGCTCCGCGTTCCCGCGGCCTCTTCCACCGGGCCATCATGCAGAGCGGAAGCGGCGAGATGGTCCTCTCCGCAGAGGAGGCCTCGCAGCGCGCCGCGGAGTTCACCGCTTTGCTCGGCACCGCCCCGGAAGATCTCGAGCGCCTGCGCGCCGTTCCTGTCGAAGACCTGCTCGCGGCTCAGGAGCGGTTCGACGCGATCATGGAGGAGCGCGGAGAGCTCGCCGCATTCCTGCCGATCGCCGACGAAGCGCTCCTGAGCGAGAGTCCGCTCGACGCGGTGTCCGCCGGACGCGGCGCGCCCGTCCCGCTCATCCTGGGCAGCACCAGGGACGAGGCCCGCCTCTTCACCGAGCTGCTGCCCGGCGCGGGCCTCGGCGAGGACGATCTCCTCGCGCTGCTGTCGGACCATCCCAACCCCGCCGCCGCCCGCTCCGGCTACGCCGCACTCGAGGAGCGCACGGCGCCGCGCGATCTGTTCGCCGCGGTCCTCGGCGACAGCCTTTTCGCCGCTCCGACCGAGCGACTCGCGATCGCCCACACTCGTGCGGGCCATCCCACCTGGCGCTACGAGTTCCGCTACCGCTCATCGGTCCGCGACGGTGTGCTCGGCGCCTGCCACTCGCTCGACATCCCGTTCGTCTTCGATCTGCTCGACACGGATGCCTCGCGCCGCTTCGCCGGCTCCGACGCGCCCGCCGCTCTCGCCGACCGGATCGGTGACGGCTGGGCCGCGCTCGCCCGCACCGGCGCCGCCGACTGGCCGCCCTTCGATCCGGAAACGCGTCGGACCCTGCTGCTCGACGAGCGCTCCGTGCTGGTCGACGACGCCTACGGCGCACGGCGGGCCTTGTGGCCGGAGCGCGAACAGCTCGCATCGGACAGATCCTCGACGGCCTGAGAGCCTGACCCGGCGCGCATTCGTATCGCAAGACAATCGTCTACGCAATCGCAATTCGTCTCGTCCGCGTCGACTTTGGTACAGGCGCGCCAGGAATCGCGAGGATCGCACGGGGAACCCGAAGGGGGGCGTGAATCGCGACAAGAGATCTATTCGCATATGTGACGAGAGAAAATCGCAGGTTGGATCAATTCTCATTGATCCCATGCTATTTCTGGTCAATGCGTTTCAAGGGCTGGGGGACCATGAACAAGCAGAACAGCACGGACATCTTCGTCGACGAGCAGCGCCTGCGGTCGTTGGGGTGGAAGTCCCTCGATCGCCGTTTTCCTCGCATCGTCGCGCACTCCGCGACCTCGCAGAAGTGGGTCGCGAGTCGCATCTGGTCGGCGGCGTCGCACCTGACGAGCACGACGGCGCCCCGTCGGCGCGCAGCACGGATCGTCATCGGCATCGAGGGGATGGGGCGCGTGGCGGTCCGCGACCGCTCCTACGAGCTGCCACCGAAGCACATCCTCGTGGTGCGCTCCGACTCCCCCGTCGTCATCTCCTGTGAGAAGAGCTGGGCGCGCTTCTACTGGGAGTTCGATGACCTGGAGCGCGGGGACAGCCTGCTGCTGCGTGCCCTGCAGGGCCCGCGCCTGCTCCCCGACTTGTACTGGAACCTCATCGCCGCCACCACGAACACCGTCGTGACGAGAGCCGAGCAGGACGACATCCGCTTCGACGATCCGTTCCTCAACGAGTCCGTGCTGACGCTGTTCTCGGCCGCCGTCGTGAACTCTCTCGTCGTGGAGAACCTGCGCAGCGACGAGCTCTCGCGCCGCTTCCTGGAGGCGATCCAGCTGATCGAGGCCCGGCACTCCGACCGCGCGCTCAACGTCGCGCAGCTCGCGCGCCTGCTCGGCGTCTCCGTCCCCCACCTGCATCGGGTCTTCGCCGCACAGGACACCACTCCCGGACGCGAGATCGAACGCCATCGCGTCCTCTCGGCGCACGCCCTCATCACGTCGCGGCAGCGCAGCGGGCGACACTCCGCCGAGGCCGTCGCGCGACTCTCCGGCTTCACTTCGACGCGCCGCATGCGAGACGCGCTCCAGCGATTCGAGGAAGACAACGCGACATCCCTGGGCGCCTAGCGCGGACCGGGCCCTCGTCGAAGCCTGATGAAGCCCGGGTAGAGCGGCATGCTCGGGCCTTTAGCCGCCGCCCCACCCGGACCCGCCGGTAGCCCGGCGGCACCCCGGGACTCCCATAGTCCGGGGCCACGGACGCTCGAAGATCTCCGACCTCCGAACGTCCGCCCCCGTGTCGATGATTCGCGCCCGAACCCGTACCCGAATCACCGGCACGACAAAGGAATAGCACGACACGGACAGTCCTCGTCGAATACCCGACGACTTCCTCTCGCACTTGCGGCGATTTGCTCTCTGATTTCGGTTTCACCCCAGGGTCGCGACATTCCAGACGATGAAATGGACCAAATGCACTCTCGCCCAGCGGCAAAGCCCGCGGGCCGATACGACATTGTGCGAAGGGGAATCTATGAACGAGTGGAACACCAGCGAGCAGCAGTCGAGCTCAGCATCCGATCCGGGGGGATCGCCGAGCCGCCTCATCCGGCGCCGAGCGATCGTGAAGGGCGCAGCCTGGTCCCTCCCCGTTCTCGCCGCCGCGGTCGCGGTACCGGTGGCTACGGCCTCGACCGTCCCGGCCTGCGCGACGCAGAAGACGTTCTTCACGATTCCGGACTCGCCGAGCGCCGCGGGGATCACGACCGTGTTCGTGGTTCCTGCGAAGGTGACCTCGCTCAACGTGATCGTGTCCGGCGGTGCCGGAGGTTCAACACGCGCCAACTGGACGATCCTCGGCGGGAACGGCGGACTCGTCACCGCCACAATCCCGGTTGTGCCCGGTGAGACGCTGGACCTCATTGTGGGCCAGGGCGGCGCTTCCCGCACCACGTTCACCGCGAGCCCCTCGATCGTCACCGGCGGGCAGGGGTTCGGCAACGGCGGCGATTCGGATCCGGCAGCCGACAACGCGAACAGCGGCCCCGGAAGCTGGTGGGGAGGTGCGCCGGGAGGAGCAGGATCAGCGATCTCGCGCGGCTCGCAACCTCTCGTGGTCGCGGGCGGAGGAGGCGGCGCCGGAGGGATCTACGGAGTCGGCTGGACGTACTACGACGGCGGGCGCGGCGGCGACGCCGATCGCGACGGCGAGGCGAACTGGTATGACACCTTCACCGGCTCCCGAATCGACCTGCCGGGCGGTCTCGTATCCGGCGCAGCGGCGGGCGCGGGTACGTTTACCGCGGACGGCACCTACTACTCGGCACCTGGACTGGCGACGGCGTCTCGCGACGGCGCGGTCGGCGCCGGGGTATCGTCTTCGATCGGCGGTCAACCGTGGGGGGCCGGCGCCGGAGCGGGCGGCGGCGGTTACCACGGCGGCGGCAGCGGCTCACGCGGAGGGCGCAGTGGTGCGATCGCGCTCGGCGCGGGAGGCGCCGGCGGAACGAGCTACCTCGACACCGCATCCGGCGTCGTCGGCACGACATCCACCTGGAACCAGTCCACGTCGACGACCTCACGCCAGGGCGGCACGATCACGATCGAGTGGTGCGCCTAGCCTCAGGATCCGGCACCCGAAGCCGATGAACCGACTCCTTGCGTCCCAACCCCAGAGGGCGCAAGGAGTCTTCGGCGTTCACACGATGAGGATTCAGCTCCGTCGCTGTCCCGATTTGCAAAATATATAGACCGGTCTATTCTGAGTGGCATGACATCCAAGGGAGACCTGACGAAGGCACGGCTCGCAGAGTCCATGCTCGAGCTCATCCAGACCAGCGGCTTCAGCGGCACCGGCTTGAATGCGATGATCGAGCACGCAGCGGCTCCCAAGGGGTCCGTCTACTTCCACTTCCCTGATGGGAAGGAGGGCCTCGGTGTCGCTGCGGTCGAGCTCGCTGCGAAGCAGTTCGAGACGCTGATCGCCGAGGCCGCTGAGTCCGCGGGCAGCGCGGCCGAGGCCGCTCGCGCTGTGATCGCGGCCCTCTCGGCCATCGTCAGCGGGAGCGACTTCCGGTTGGGGTGCCCGGTCTCCGTCGTCACCCTGGAGATGGGCGCCGAGAGCGAGCGGCTGCGGAACGCGTGCGTCGCTGCGTTCGAGTCGTGGATCGCTGCGACGGCCGCGTTCCTCGAGGCCAACGGTGTCGACGCCGAGGAAGCCCGGTCTCTCGCAACCGTCATCGTGTCGACGATCGAGGGCGCGGCCATCGTCTCCCGCGCCATGCGGAGCGTCCAGCCGCTGGCCTCGGCCGCCGACGTCGTGGCAACGCTCATCGAGCAGCGCTGCGGGGCGGGAGAGGCGCGATGACCCCTCACGACGACTCCCGTCATGCCCTGGTCTTCGGGGCCTCGGGCCTGGTCGGCCGGCACCTCGTCCTGACCCTTGCCGAGGCCGGCGCCCAGGTCACGGCGGCGGTTCGAACCGCCGAGTCCGGAGTTCGGATCGAGCAGTGGCTTGAGGAGCACGGCGTGACACGGCGGATCAGCACGGCGATCGTCGACTTCGACGCTCCCGAGATCTTCAAGGGCGGCCCCACCGCGTTCGCATCCGTCACGGAGATCCACAACTGCGCCGGGTCCTACCGATTCGGGATGACCGCCGAGGAGGCACACAGCGCGAACGTCGGCATCGTCGAGAAGCTGATCGACTTCGCCGCGGACCTCCCCCGCCTGCAGCGCGTCGTCCATGTGTCGGGTTACCGTGTCGGCGGGCAGGACCCCGCGACCATCCCGTGGTCAGACGATCACCGCGCCGCGGTCTACGAGGAGCTCGGCGCCTACGAAGCATCGAAGGTGGAATCCGACGCGATCTTCCAGGCCGGAGCCCTGGAACGCGGAATCCCGCGGACGATCGTCAACCCGTCCAGCGTGATCGGCGACAGCACCACCGGGGAGTCCGACCAGCTCATCGGATTGGCCACCACCATCGAGCAGCTCTGGGACGGCTCCGCAGCAGCGCTTCCCGGAGGTGGATCGACCTTCCTCCCGGTCGTGACGGTCGACTATCTGGCTGCTTTCATGGCCGCAGCGGCGGTCGATCCGGCTGCCGCCGGCATGGCCTATTGGATTCTCGACGATGACACGCCACCACTCGCCGACCTCCTGACGCACGTCGGCCGACATCTCGGCGCGAAGGTGCCGTGGCTGCGGATACCGGTCGGTGTCATCGAGCGACTCCCCCAGCGGATCACCAAGGCGGATCCCGAAACGCTCACCTTCATGTCCGCCGACCGCTATCCGACCGGGTCCGCCGTCGAGTTCGCCAACCGACACGGGATCCGGATGCCCGACGTGCGGCTGTCGCTCGAACGCTGGGCCGACCATCTGGCCGCGCACCGGTTCGGCGCGGACATGACGGGCGGCCGTCGATTCGTCGATGCCGGCGGCCTGAGGACCTTCGAGCTCGGCGAATCCGGATCCGACCGTCTGATCCTTCCCGGCCTGCCGGTCAACGCGGACACCTGGGCCGACGTGGCGTCGGACATCGGCGCGCGGGCCGTCGACCTGCCCGGACTCGGCCTCAGCGGCGGCACGGGCATTCGGGACTGGGAACGATGGCTCCCCGCCGTGCTGGGCGAGGAGCCCGCTGATCTCATCGGCCATTCGATCGGCGCTGCCGCCGCGGTGATCGCGGCAGATCGCTTCCCGGAGAAGGTCAGGACCCTCTCTCTGATCGCGCCGTTCTTCCTCCAAGCTCCGGCCGGCACTTCGACCAGACTTCGGCCGCTGGTCGCCGCCTACCTGCGGCGCACGGACGCGGCTCGCCTGTCACGGATGCTGACCGGATCCGAAGCGAGCGCGGCCGCTCTCGCGTCGAGCCGTGACGACCTCAAGCGGAGCCGTGCGAAGAGGGTGGCCGAGCAACTCGCCCTCGCGGGATCGAAGCGGTGGCGCGCCGAGCTCCGGGAAGCGCTGGGACGATTCCGCGGCCCGGTCCGCATCATCACCGGAAGCGAAGACCCCTTGGCTCCGGACGCTGTGGCCCTACTCAGGTCCCTCCCGGACGTCGAGCTGATTTCGATCACGGGCGCCGGTCACCATCCGCAGCTGACCCACGGCGATGCCCTCGTCGAGCTCCTGCGGGAATCGGTCTGTGTCCCGGGTATCGGCCTCAGCGAGAGCATCAACGGCGTGCAGATCACGGAAGAGCAGATCGCAGCATGGGCTGCGGAGACCGAAGCCTGCTACGACGTCGACGCGCTCAAGAAGCGTGGACGAGGTCGTCCCGGCCGTGGCGCCGAGCCATTTCACGCCGCGACGACCGCTGGCGAGTCATGACCTCTTGCGCGCAGCGCGAGCGCACAAGACGCGATCCGAACTGATCCGCGACGCCCGGGCCGCCCGCGCCGCATGAATCGTGTGGGGGTCCGGGCAGGCTGTGTCACTCAGCCATGGGTTTGCAGCCTGCCCGGGGTTTGTGGTGTGTTCAGGACGCGAGGGCTTGGGTTCGCTCGTGCGCGTCCGTACGCACGCCTGATGTGGTGAGGGCGGTCACGTCGATGGCGAGGATGCGGTCGAGGGTGGTGGGCGTGATGCGGGTCCTCACTGTCTTGCCTTCGCCGGTGAGTTGGGCGATGGTGGTGCGGCCTGTTCCGGTGAGGGTGGAGATGTGGCGGAGGGAGAGGCCGAGGGATCGGAGTTCGCGGATTCTGGTGGCGGCGGCGCGGGCGTCGATGCTCTCGGTGCGTGGGTGGATTCCGGCTGCTCTGGCGAGTTGTTGCCGGTAGCGCGACCGCGCGTCGGTGCAGGTGTGTCCGGTGGTGTCGCCGGGGCAGGTTGCGGGGTTGCGGCATCCGAGGAGGTATCCGTTGGAGGTGCCGTGTTCGATGGGGGTGCCGGTTCCTGCGGCGCGGCGGGCGGTGTAGGTCTGCATGTAGCGGCGGCGTGCTTCGGGGCAGGTCATGCCGCCGCGGGCCCAGTTCGGGCAAGTCCTGGTGTCGCGGCAGCCGCGGGCGTATCCCCAGGGGGTGCCGTGCACTTCGCGCACGGCGGGTTCCGTTGGCGTCGCGGGTTCGGTGAGCACGTGTCGGGGTAGCGGCTGGTGGGCGGGGAGGTGTGAGAGGCGGTAGTCGCCGCGGCGGCGGATCGCGGCTTCGGCGCAGGAGAGGAACTCGGATCCTTGCCCGTGGGGGCACATCGCACGGGTGCGGCAGCCTTGGCTGTAGCCGGCGGGGCTGCCGTGCGGGGCGGGGTTGTGGGGGTGCATGGGGTGTTCAGCGGGTGCGGATGGCCTGCTCGGCGAGGGTGGTGATGTGTTCCACGGGCTGGTCGGCGTTGAGGGTGAGGCCGGTCTCGTCCGGGGTAAGGGGTTCGAGGGTCGCGAGTTGGGATTCGAGGAGGGTGAGGGGCATGAAGTGCTCGGATCTGACGATCATGCGGTTCGCGAGGACCTGCCTGGTGACGTCGAGGTGGACGAAGAACACGCGAGGTGCGTGGGCGCGGAGCAGGTCGCGGTAGGCGGTTTTGAGGGCGGAGCACGCGATGACGATGCCGGTCAGGGTGTTCCGGTCGAGTTCTTCGCCGACGGCGGTCAGCCAGGGGGTGCGGTCCTCATCGGTGAGGGGTGTCCCTTGTGACATCTTCTGGATGTTGGCGGGCGGGTGGAAGTCGTCGGCGTCGGCGAACGCGACCCCGAGCCGGTCGGCGAGGGCTTGTCCGATCGTGGACTTCCCGCATCCGGATGCGCCCATGACCACGATGACCGGTGCCGCCGCGGGAGTCGTCATTTTCTGCCTCGTTCCGGGCCGAACTTGAGGAGCACTTTGCTGGACACGGTGGGATCTGCTGCGATCTGGAACGCGGTGGCCGCCTGCCGCCAGGGTGTGACGTGGCTGATCACGGGCGCGATGCGCAGTTTCCGGTCGGCGAGGGCGCGGATGACGTCATCGATCTCGTCGTTGAACCGGAAGGAGCCGAGCAGGTCGAGTTCGCGGGCGATCGCGAGCGCGATCTGCACCGGCTGGGGGCCTGCCGGCAGCAACCCGACCATCGCGATCACCCCTCCCCGGGTGGCGCCGCGGATCGCGGTGTCCAGGCCCCGGTGGCTTCCGGAGGATTCGATGACGACGTCCGCGTCGATCGCGGCGATGTCGGCGTCATCGGGCTGTTTCAGGACGGTGTCCGCGCCGAGCTCGGCGGCGATCTGCAGGGGCCGGTCGTGCAGGTCGATCGCGGTGATGCGGCGGGCGCCGCGGGCTTTGAGGACCGCGATCGTGAGCAGTCCGATCGGACCGCACCCGACGACGAGCGCGGACAGCCCGGTGACGTCGCCGATGCGGGTGACGGCGTGCCAGGCGACGCTGGCCGGTTCGATCAGCGCGGCCTCCTGCAGATCGATCCCGGCCGGCAGGGCCCGCAGCATCCGGGTGGGCATCGTCACACGCTGCGCGAACGCGCCGTCGCGGTGCGGGAACCGGGCCGCGGATCCGAGGTAGCCGCCCCCGGACAGGTTCGGCCGGTCAGCGGGATGGCGGACGTGCTCCCTGGCCGGGGTCGCCGGGTGCACCGCGACCCTGGTGCCTTCCGCGGGGCCGGTGCCATCGGGGGCGGCCCGGCGCACGATGCCGACGACTTCGTGACCGAGGACCATCGGCGCCTTCAGGATCGATTCCCCGGCCGCGCCGTGCTGCCAGTAGTGCAGGTCGGATCCGCAGATGCCGCCGTAGACGATGTCGATCACCGCCTCATCCGGGGCGGGTACCGGTTCCGGGATCTCATCGATGCGCAGATCCCCGGCCTCGTGGATCACGATCGCGTGCAGCGTGCCGGCCATCAGACGACCGCCGTCATTCCACCGTCGACGAACACGACCTGCCCGGTCACGAACCGGGACGCGTCCGACGCCAGCCAGACCACGGTCCCGCCGATGTCCTCCGGCTCACCCCACCGGCCGGCAGGGGTGCGCCCCAGCACCCACGCGTTGAACGCCGGATCATCCACGAGAGCCTGGGTCAGCTCCGTGCGGATATACCCGGGGGCGACACCGTTCACCCGCACCCCACTGCCCGACCACTCCGCGGTCATCGCCCGGGTGAGGCCCCGAAGCCCGTGCTTCGCGGCCGTGTACGCACCGATCGTGGGACGGGCAAGATCCGTCTGCACCGAGCAGATGTTCACGATCGCACCCGCACCCCGCCCGATCATCCCCCGCGCGACGGTCCGCCCCACCAGGAACGCGCTGGTCAGATCCGTGCGGATCACCCGCTCCCAGTCCGCCACGCTCACCTCCAACATCGGCTCCCGATGCTGCAGCCCCGCATTGTTCACCAGGATGTCGACCGGGCCCGAGGCCTCGACCCGGGCGACCCCCTCGATCACCGACGCCTCATCCGTGACGTCGAACCCGGCAGACGAGACCGCCCCCGCACCGAACTGCGACACGAGCGCCGCCGCCGTCGCCTCCGCGGCTTCCGCGCCTCGGCCGTGGATCACGACCTGCGCACCCGCGCCCAACAGCGACCGGGCGATCGCGAGGCCGATGCCCCGGCTGGAACCCGTCACCAGGGCACGACGCCCCGCCAGATCAAAAGGACTGGTGGACTCAAAAGGACTACTCATCCTCTGTTCCCTTTCCCGTTCAGTAGAACTCGACCGTGTCGACCACGTTGCGCATCGGCAGCCCGTCCAGGAACCGGGTCGCGTTCTCGGCGAACAGCTCCGCGATCCGCCGCTCCTCCCGCACATCCAACGCCGCCGTATGCGGACTCACCAGCACCCGCGGATGCCCCCACAACGCGCTCTCCGCCGGCAGCGGCTCCACCTCGAACACATCCAGCGCCGCGAAACCCACCACCCCGGCATCCAACGCCTCCAGCAGCGCGGACTCGTCGATCACCGTGCCACGCCCCACGTTCACCACCGTCGCCCCCGGCTTCAACACGGACAGGAACTCGGTCCCGATCAGATGATGCGTGGCATCCGTGCCCGGCAGCGTCGCCACCACCGCATCCACCTGCGCGAGCACCTCGCCGACGTCGTCCGGATGGACCGTGCGAGCCACCCCCGGCACCGATGCGCCGCTGCGCGAGGTCCCGATCACCGTCGCCCCCAACCCGGACAGCTTCGCCGCGACCACCGCGCCGATCCCGCCCAGCCCGAGCACGAGCACCGTCAGATCCGACACCTGCCCCATCACCCAGCGGCCACTCCACACCCGCTCCGCCTGCTGCCCCCGCAGCCGCGGAAGATGCTTCGCGCCCGCGAACACCCCGAACACCGCGAACTCCGCGAGAGCACCCCCATGCACCCCCGCCGACGTC
>NZ_PCOW01000033.1:0-29459 GCF_002979495.1 Microbacterium sp. MYb64
GCCGAGGTCGCCCCGCCCAAGATCACTAGCGCCGGATCGCCCGGTAGCGGTTCTCCGGTCGCCCCACCGCGCCGTAGCGCGGGGCGACCTCGGCCCGCCCGATCGTGGCGAGATGGTCGAGATAGCGGCGCGCACTCACCCGCGACATGCCGAGGGCGTCGGCGATCTCCGCCGACGACATGTCCCCCTCTGCTCCGTCGAGGAGTTCCGCGACCCGCTGCAGGCTCGAGGCCGACAGGTTCCTGGGTGCGGCCGCCGCGTCATCGGATCCGCCGCCCAGCATCAGATCGACCGCCCGCTGATCGAGATCCGCATCGCCCGCCGTCATGCTGAGCGCGCGCTGCACCTCGTTCAGCCGGCGGTGCAGATCGGCCTTCGTGAACGGCTTGACCAGGTAGTGCCGCACGCCCAGCACGCGCGCACGACGGACCGTCTCGAGATCACGGGCAGCGGTCACCGCGATCACCTCGACGTCGGTGCGCATGGCCCGCAGCCGGCGCAGCAGCTCCAGCCCGTTCAGGTCGGGGAGATAGACGTCGAGCAGCAGAAGATCGGGACGATGATGCTCGATCTCCCTGAGGCCCGCCGATGCGGTGTGCGCGACCGCGACCACCTCGAACCCGGGATGGTCGTCGACCAGCGTCGCGTTGAGGGCGGCGAGCATGCGATCGTCCTCGACGATGACGACCCGTGCGGGGCTCATCGCGGAGTCCGCGCCTCGAACGACCACGGCACGTCCACCACGAAGCGCGCCCCGCCGGATGCGGAGGCCTCCGCGATCGCCGTGCCGCCCAGCCGCTGCGCGACGCGCTTGACGATCGTGAGCCCGATCCCGCGCCTCTCCTTGCGGGGTACGGATCCCTTGTCGGACACGTCCATCTCGAAGACCGCGTCGCGCAGGTGCTCGGGGACCCCCGGACCGTCGTCGTCGACGCTCACCGTGATCCGATCCGGCGCGACGTCATCCCTGATTCGCAGCACCACTCGCCCACCCCCGGACTCGAGGGCCTCGATCGCGTTGTCGAGCAGATTGCCGACGATCGTCAACAGGTCGTCGTCCTGCTCGACCTCGCGCAGATGCGACTCGGGATCCACGACCAGGTCGATCCCGAGCTCCTGCGCCCGTGCGGACTTGGCCAGCACGAGCGCCGAGACCTCGATGTCGTCGATGCCGTGCAGCAGCTGTCCCGTCGGGAGGGCTCCGCCTCCGCCCACGCGGTGGATGAAGGAGAGCGCCGCATCGGTCTGGTCCGTCTCGAGCAGGCCGCTGAGCACCTGCAGGGTGTTGAAGAACTCGTGGGACTGCGCCCTCAGGTCATCGGCGAGGCTGCGCGCGCCGCTCAGATCGCGCAGCGTCTCCTCGAGCTCGGTCCGGTCGCGGAGCATCGCGATGTGGCCGACGTCGCGATCCTTCACCCGCGCCGCGGCGCCGTGCACCACGAGCACGCGCTCTCCCGAGAGCACCGGGGTCTCCGCGGTCTCCCCGGAGAGCAGGAACTGCGCCAGCTCCTCGTCCAGCACGTCCGCCGCGTCCTTGCCGAGGATCTGGTCCGACTCCACTCCGAGCAGCCGGGCGGCCGCATCGTTGACCACCACGAGCCTGCCGTCCGCATCCACGGCGATGAACCCCTCCTGGATGCCGTGCAGCATGGCCTCCCTGGTGTCCAGCATCGTGCGGATCTCCTCCGACTCGAGGCCGTAGATGCGCCGGCGCAGCAGCCAGCCGATCCACACCGAGCCGATCACGCCGATCACGGCGGCGGCGATCGGCGCGATGATCAGGCCCGGGAGATCGTCGACGAACTGCGCCTGGAGGTCGACCTCGAAGATCCCGACGGAGACGATCCCGATCACCGGGCCGTCGGGGCCGTGGATGGGGACCTTCACCCGCCAGGACTCGCCGAGCGTGCCCGTCTGAGTCTCGATCTGGACCTTTCCGGAGAGCGCGACCGAGGGGTCCGTCGAGACCATCTCGCCGATGCGGTCCGGATTCGGATGCGAGTAGCGGATGCCCTGATCGTCCGTCACGACGACATAGCTGAGGCCTGATGACTTCCGCACGGCCTCCGCGATCGGCTGGATCTGGCTATGGGGATCCTGCGCCAGCAGCGCCTCCACCACGGTCGGCAGGCCGGCGACCGATTGCGCGATGGCGACCATGCGATCCCGGTAGGCGTCCCGGTTCGCCTGGGCGGCGAGGACGGCGGCGACCGCGCCGGTCCCTGCGACGATGACGAGCACGATGGCGATCTGCAGCACCAGCAGCTGCGTGCTCAACGACATCGAACGACGCACGTGACCAGTGTCCCACGCGGCGAAGCGGCGCCCTCCGAAGGCGGGAACCTCCGCGGGGGCGCCGCTCGCGCCTTGGGCGATGCTCACCCCTGATCGCTCTGCGTGCGCGCCGCCTCCCGCGCCGGCGCGGTGTCGGCGGCCGGCTCCGGCACCTCGATCGTGGGCGTCAGCGTCGTGGGCAGACCTCCCACCTCGACCAGGACATCGCGCTTCGACGGACGGCGGCGCAGCGCGAACGTGAGGACGAAGACCAGGGCGAGGGTGCCGTAGATGGCCCAGGTGAACGGGGTCGAGATCAGCGTCGCGGGATCGCCGCCGGCGATGTCGAGCGCACGCCGGAACTGCACCTCGGCGATCGGGCCGAGGATCGCCCCGACGATGAGCGGCGAGACCGGGTACCCGAAGCGGCGCATGACGTATCCGAGCACGCCCAGCACGAGGAGCAGGCCCACGTCGAAGGTGGAGCCGCCGGCGGCGTAGGCGCCCAGCACGGCGAAGGTCGCGATGCCGGCGAACATGTACGGCTTCGGGATCTTCAGCAGCTTGACCCACAGTCCGACGAGCGGGAGGTTGAGCAGCAGCAGGATCGCGTTGGCGACCACGAGGCTCGCGATGAGGCTCCACACCAGCGGGCCGTTGGTCTCCAGCAGCTGGGGTCCGGTCTGGATGCCGTACTGCTGGAAGGCGACGAGGATCACCGCGGCGGTCGCGGAGGTCGGGATGCCGAGGGTGAGCAGCGGCACCATGGTGCCGGCCGCGTTGGCGTTGTTCGCCGCTTCCGGCCCCGCCACGCCCTCGATCGCACCGTGGCCGAACTCCTGCGGGCGCCGGGACAGCCTGCGCTCCAGCGTGTACGACAGGAACGTGGGGATCTCGGACCCTCCCGCGGGGATCACGCCCAGGGGGAATCCGATCGCCGTGCCGCGCAGCCAGGGCTTCCACGAGCGCCGCCAGTCCTCGCGGTTCATCCACCGCCCCGCGAACGGCATGACCTTGAAGATCAGCGTCGACTGGTGCGCGACGACGTAGAACAGCTCGCCGATCGCGAAGAGCGCGACGATCAGGACGACGGTGTCGATGCCGTCCAGCAGCGGAAGCAGGCCGAAGGTGAGGCGCTGCTGCCCGCTCTGGAAGTCGATGCCGACGAGCGAGATCGCGAGTCCCACAGCCATGGAGATGAGTCCGCGCAGCGGCGAGCTGCCGACCAGCGCGCTCACGGTGAGGAAGGCGACCACCATGAGGGCGAGATAGTCCTGCGGGCCGAGCTGCACCGCGATGTCGACGATCCATGGCGCGAAGAACGCCACCAGCATCGTCGCGATCGTGCCCGCGACGAAGGATCCGATCGCCGCGGTCGCGAGGGCCGTGGCCCCCCTTCCCATGCGCGCCATCCTGTTGCCGTCGATCGCCGTGATGACGGATCCCGATTCGCCCGGGGTCTTCAGCAGGATCGCGGTCGTCGAACCGCCGTACATCGCTCCGTAGTAGATGCCGGCGAACATGATGAAGGCGGCCGACGGATCGACCGAGTAGGTGAGCGGGAGCAGCAGGGCGATGGTGAGCGCGGGGCCGATCCCCGGCAGCACGCCCACGAGCGTCCCGACGATCGTGCCGATCAGTGCGAACAGCAGGTTCTGCGGCTGGAACGCGAGCTCGAACCCGTGCATGAGTCCTTCGAGACCGGGCATCAGATGATCCCTTCCAGGAAGCCCGCGGGCAGATCGATCGACAGCAGTTTCGTGAAGGAGAAGAAGATCACGCAGGCGGTCGCCAGAGCGATCACGAGCGCCACCAGATACCGGCGGGATCCCATCGCGAGGGAGATCAGGTAGAACATCACGGTGGTCGCGGGGATGAAGCCGAGCGGCTCCACGGTGAACAGGAAGAACAGCAGACCGGCGGCGGCGATGCCGAGCGCGGTCCAGTGCGTGCGGGTGACGTCGACGTCGCCCTCGGCCTGCTCGGGCTCACCGCGCCGACCTCGCGCGAGCTGGACGGCCAGCACCACCGCGAGCAGGAGCAGCAGGCTCCCCACCACGATCGGCATGAAGCCGGCGCCGATCCCGGAGGCGGAGGTCGACTGGCGCTGGCCGAGACCGTCGAGGAGGACGATCCCGCCGAGTGCGAACACCGCCGCGGCGACGGCCCACTCGCCGATCCCTTTCGTCGAGGCCGGGCGGGGCCCGTCCCCGAGATCCTCCGGGTGCGGGTCCTCGTGCGTGGCGGTTCCCTGATGCGAAGAGACGTCGCTCATCGGATGCTCCTTCCTGCGGCTTGATACGGCGCGGGCACGACGGCTCGCGGAGGAGGAGGGATCCCCTCCTCCTCCGCGAGCGGCGGTGCTACTTCGCGAGACCGAGGTCCTTGAGGACGCTCTGCACCCGGGTGTTCTCGGTCTTCAGCCAGCCCGCGAACTCGTCACCGGCGATGTAGTTGTCGAGCCACTCGTTCTTCTTCAGCTCCGCCTTCCACGCGTCGCCGGCGTGCATCTTCTCGATGGCGGCCAGGTACTGGGCACGCAGCTTGGCGTCGATCCCTCCCGGCGCCATGATCGAGCGCCAGTTGGCGAACTCGAGCTTCGGGTCGATCTCCCCCGCCGCCTGGGCGAAGGTGAGCGAGCCGTCGTTCTTCAGCGACGACACGAGCAGTCCGGTCAGCTCTCCGCTCTCGATCTGCGCCGCGAACTCTCCGGTCCCGGCGATGCCCGCCTGCACCTTGCCGCCGAGCAGCGCGGTGGTGGCCTCGCCGCCGCCGGAGTAGGGCACGTAGTTGACGTCGGAGGGCTTCACGCCGTAGTGCTGCGCGAGCAGGCCGATGAAGAGGTGGTCGGCGGAGCCGGCGGATCCGCCCGCGATCGCGACGGACTTGGGATCCTTCTTGATCGCTGCGAAGAGCTCATCGGCGTTCGTGAAGGGAGAGCCCTTGGGGACGACGATCGCCTCGTGCTCGCCGACGAGACGAGCGATCGGGGTGAGGTCGTCGAGGGACACGGAGGTGCCGTTCGTGACGACGCCGCTCATCATCGCCAGCCCCGACATGATCAGGAGGTCCTTCTGGCCCTTCTTGGGCGCGACCTGGGCGAGGGCGACGGTGCCCGAGGCGCCTGGCACGTTGTTGACCGTCACGGTCTTGGCCAGTTCGTCGGTCTGCAGCGCGCCCTGGGTCGCTCGCGCGGTCTGATCCCACCCGCTGCCCGGCGCGGCCGGCGCGATCAGCTCGAGGCGGGTGAGAGGGGTGAACGCCGTGGCGCCGGAGTCGGCGGAGGGGGTCTTGTCGCTCTTCGGGGAGCTGCATGCCGTCAGGGCGAGGAGCAGAACCGTCCCCACCGCCGCGGCCCTGGCGAATGTCGAGATCTTCACGGACGATGCCTTTCACTGTCACCGGCGCCATCGCCGGTGTGCGGAGCCGGCGACGCTGCCGGACTCGATGAATGTACTGAGGCGTATCCCGTGAGATCGGTTCTGGTCATTAAGAAAAGCCCGCGATCTCGCAGCGGCTCCCCCGGGACGCGCATCACATCTCCCGGGCACGCGAAAGGGGCCGCCTCCCGAAGGAGACGGCCCCTGACACGGAGTCGGCGCTTACTTGGCGGCGACGACCTGCAGCGTGATCACGGCGGTCACGTCGTCGTGCAGACGAACGGTGGCCTCGTGCTCGCCGACCGACTTGATCGGCGTGGTGATGTGCACCTTGCGCTTGTCGATCGCACCGACGCCCGCGGCCTCGACGGCAGCGGCGACATCGGCGGTCTTGACCGAGCCGAACAGACGGCCCTCGGAGCCGGCCTTGACGGCCAGGCGGACCTTGGCGGCCTCGAGCGCGTTCTTCAGCGCCACGGCGTCGTCACGGTCGTGGATCGCGCGCGCCTGACGGGCGGCCCGGATCTGCTCGACCTGCTTCTCGCCACCGCGCGACCACGCGACAGCGAAACCCTGCGGCACGAGGTAGTTGCGGGCGTACCCGTTCTTGACCTCGACCACGTCACCGGCGCTACCGAGCCCGGCGACCTCATTCGTGAGAATCAGCTTTGCCATGTCGGTACCCCTTAGCGGCCAGCGCCGGCGTAGGGCAGGAGAGCCATCTCGCGCGCGTTCTTGATCGCCTTGGCGATCAGACGCTGCTCCTGCACGGACACACCGGTGATGCGACGGGCGCGGATCTTGCCACGCTCCGAGATGAACTTGCGGAGGGTCGCGACGTCCTTGTAGTCGATGACACCCACGCGGATGGACTTCGCGGGAGCGGCGTTCTTCGCGCCCTTCCGCGGCTTGCGGCGGTCGCCGCTCGACTTTCCAGCCATGAGTCTTCCTTACGAGAAATGGTTTTCGGATCCGTCAGGATCCGGAATCTTGTTGTGTCCGGAGACGACGCTCAAAAAGGCGTGTCGTCGCCGAACGAGCCGGGAGTGCTCCACGCATCCGCGCTCGAGGAACCGGACGACCCGGGGGTCGACCAGGGCTCGTTCGAGGCCTGCTGCGGACGGCTGCCGCCGCCACCGCCCTGGAAGTTCCCGCCGCCGGCGCCCGCATCGGACCGCGCAGCACGGGTGACCTGAGCGGTCGCGTAACGGAGCGACGGGCCGACCTCATCGACCTCGAGCTCGATGGACGTCCGGGTTGCCCCTTCTTTGTCCTGGTAGGAGCGCTGACGCAGGCGGCCGGTCGCGATGACCCGCATGCCCTTCGTCAGCGAACCGGCCACGTGCTCGGCGAACTCGCGCCACACGGACGCACGGAGGAACAGCGCATCGCCGTCCTTCCACTCGTTCGCCTGGCGGTCGAAGGTGCGCGGCGTCGAAGCGATGGTGAAGTTCGCCACCGGCAGCCCGTTCTGCGTGTAACGCAGCTCGGGGTCGGCGGTGAGGTTTCCCACCACGGTGATGACGGTCTCGCCGGCCATGGTCCTTAGACCTTCGCGGCCTTGGGCTTGCGAGCGGCCTTCTCCTCGGCCCGCTTGGCCTCGGCGGCGACCATCGCCTGCGCCTCTTCAGCGCGCTGCACCTTGGTGCGGAACACGAGCTCGCTGAGGTTCAGCTGACGGTCGAGTTCGTTGGTGGCATCGCTGGTCGCGGTGAAGTTCACGACGACGTAGATGCCCTCGGTCTTCTTGTTGATCTCGTAGGCGAAACGGCGCTTGCCCCAGATGTCGACCTTGTCAATCGAGCCACCATCGTTGGTGATGACCTTCAGGAACTTGTCGAGGTTGGGGGCAACCTGGCGCTCGTCCAGCTCGGGGGTCAGAATGACCATGAGCTCGTACTGGTGCGTCACTTACCCACCTCCTTCGGACTAGAACGGCTTCCGGGACTTTCCCGGAAGCAGGAGGGTGTGTAGCACGTGCCGGGGCATGAATCGCCCAGGCAACCTGTACAGCTTAGCGGATCCGGCTGGGTGCGCCGAATCGGGGCCGGTAGCCTGGCGGCATGAGCGAACCCGTGACGAGTTCAGTGCGGATCGACTGGGAGCCGGCGCGGGATGCCAACCGCGAGAACTGGGACGACCGCGTCGCGTTGCACGCGGAGGCCTACGGGCTCCAGGCGTTCGAGGATCCGGCCCACCTCTCCGACGTCGTGCGCGAAGACGCTGCGGCGCTCGCGCCGTTCCTGCCGGAGGGATTCGACGGCCTCGAGATCTGCCACCTGCAGTGCCACATCGGCACCGACACCCTCTCGTTCGCCCGGCTCGGCGCGAGGGTGACAGGGGTCGACTTCTCCGCCCCAGCCCTGGAGACGGCTGCCGCGCTCGCGTCACGGCTCGGCCTCGACGCCGACTGGGTCGAGACCGATGTGCTCGACGCCGCGGCAGCAGTCGACGCGGAGTTCGACCTCGTCTACACGAGCATCGGCGCCATCTGCTGGCTGCACGATCTCGACCGCTGGGCCGCGCAGGTCGCCGGGCTGCTGCGACCCGGCGGAACGTTCTACATCCGCGATGGGCACCCGCTGCTGTACGCGCTCGACGAGAGCCGCGAGGAGCTCGTCCTTCGCTATCCCTACTTCGAAACCGGAGCGGCACAGGCCTGGGACGGCGACGGCACGTACGCCGGAGACGGCACGGTCGCACATCCGCGCACCTACGAGTGGCCGCATCCCCTCTCCTCCGTCGTGAACGCCCTGATCGGAGCCGGTCTGCGGATCCGTCGCCTGGACGAAGGCAGGACGCTGCCGTGGCAGTTCAGCCCGCGGATGCTGTCCACGGACGACGGATTCGTCTGGCCGGAAGCGGAGCGCGACCTGGTCCCCTGCACCTTCACAATCGTCGCGACGAAGGACTGAGCGCATGCGCTGGGAAGACGACGTCCAGGTCGGCCGCTGGATCAGAGAACGACTGGATCCTGATCTCGGATCCGACATGCACTCGGTCGTGCCCCGTGGGTTCGAGGCATATGCGCGGATCTTCCATCCCGCCTGGGTGCGGAGCGTGCCCGGCGGCGTCGTGCCGACGCACGACGAGCTGCGGGCGATGTCGGAGGACGAGGCGGCGCGAATCCAGTCCGGGCTCCGCGACGAGCAGGCCACGTGGGCGGACACGGCCGCGGCGTTCGGCACGGTGCTGCATCCGCTCGCGCAGTGGAACCGGATCGTGCGGACGCCCGAGGGCGAGGACTGGCGTCACCGTCGCGCTCCGGACGGACGTGAGTTCCAGGCCCCGATCGAGGGCGACCTGCCGCCCTCGCTCCTGGCTCCCATCGCCGAGCATCTGGTGGCGCACACGAGCACGCCGGACGCCGGATACGCAGGCGTCTGGGAGGGCTGGGGCGGTCTGCAGGGCAGCTTCGGGTCGACCGGTCGCGCGTTCCTCACCTTCACCGACGACCCCGGCGAGGCGCACGCGGCCATGCTCGCCGAGAGCATCCATGACCCGTTCAACAATCCGTACCAGAAGGCGGTGTGGCAGGACGGGATCCTCTCCCGCGAGATCTCCGAAGGCGCGCGCCTCGAACTCCCCCAGCGCAACCACGTGCTCTTCGCCGTGCCGCCGCGCACGTTCGCGGATCCGGACTGGGGGGCCTTCGTCCCGTGGAGCGACAAGATCGCCGAGGAGCGGGGGTTCCCGCCCAGCGCGCTGCATCCGAGCCTCATCTGGCCTGCCGATCGCGCCTGGATCCTGGTCAGCGAGATCGACTTCGACTCGACGATCGTCGGCGGATCCCCGGCCCTCATCGCCGCACTGTGCGCGGACGAGCGGCTCGAGGCCCTGCCGATCCCCGAAGGCGCGAACCTGCAGTGGGACGCCGACGAGGTGAACACCTGAGCAGACCCGCCCGAGACGGTACCTCTCAGTCCGCGCTGCCCCAGGGCACGATCCATCTGTGCGAGAACGCCGGCGCGACCTGTGCGACGTTCTCGAAGTCCGCGTCGTAGTGCACGACGGTGACCGTCTGCTGCGCATCCGAATGACGAAGCGCCGTCGCCGCGATCTGCAGATCGCTCACCCCCACCGAACGTCCGATGCCGGCTTCGAACAGCCGGCGCTGGAGGTCGATCGCGAGGGTCGCGACTCGTTCATCCGGGGGGAGGAAGATGCGCGCTCGCGTGCTCGCGTCGACCAGCGTCCGATGATCGTCGGCGTTGCGCGCGGAGTACCCCTCCTCCAGGATCTGCGGCAGGCATCCGCCCAGCTCTCCGTGTTCGAGGAGCTCCGCGAACGCCGACGCCACGGTCGATGAGCGGTGCAGCCGCTGCAGCGCCGAGTTGTCGATGAGGAAGATCCTCCTCATCGCTGTGCGTCGTCGATGGTCCGCGCGTCGTCGAGATCGACGGCGATCCCGGACTGGAGCAGATCGATGTAGCCGAGCGCCTCACCGCGTCGGACGACCTGCGCGAGAGCCTCGTTCACCGCGGCCTTCTTCGTGACGGCCCCGGTGACCTCCATCGCCTTCGCGAGAAGGGCGTCATCGATGTCGATGAGTGTCTTCGTTATGCTCACCCCTGGATATCTTGGCTGTCTCTTCAATATATACGCGCGCTCCGACACCCATGCCGGCGCAGTGGTCCTCTCTCGAAAACAGTGCTCCCGGATTAGCGTGGACGGGTGACCACTCCGCAGCCGGGCACCGCCGCCCCCTTCGACGCCCGTGCGCTGACCGAACCGGTCGACCGCGCGCGACTCGCCGCGTGGTCCCGCGAGGCCAGGGCGAGCGGCCAAGGCCCACGCGTGGGTCAGATCGTGATCTTCCTCGTGGCCATCCTGTTCATCGTCTTCATCGGATTCGGCATCGTCGGGATCTTCCTGACGGTTGCGCTCGGCTCCTCCGGCGGCGTCGTGGTCCCGCTGCTGATGCTCGTCGTCGTCGGCCTCGCGGTGTGGGGCGGCGTCGCGTGGTGGAACCGGCAACTGGTGCGGGGCTACCGCCTGGCCGGATTCGCGAGCGCGAACGCCATGTCCTACCTGCCGGAGCTCAAGGATCCGCAGCTGCCCGGGATGCTGTTCGATCTCGGGCATGGCCGCATCGCCACCGATCTCGTGCGCGGCGCCTCACCGCGCTTCGTCGAGTTCGCGAACTTCAAGTACACGACGGGCTCGGGCAAGGAGAGCCAGACGCACGAGTGGGGGTACATCGCGATCAGGCTCGACGTTCCGCTGCCGAACATCGTGCTGGACGCCCAGTCCAACAACGGGTTCTTCGGATCCAACCTTCCCGCGAGCTACGACGGGCACCAACGGCTTTCGCTCGAGGGCGACTTCGACCGCTCCTTCGCGCTCTACTGCCCCGCCGGCTACGAGCGCGACGCGCTCTACCTGTTCACGCCCGACATCATGGCCCGGTTCATGGACAGCGCGTCGGCCTTCGACGTCGAGATCGTCGACGACTGGTTGTTCCTGTACGCACAGAACCGGCAGGTCACCACCTTGGATCCGGCCGTGTGGGCGCAGATGTTCGGCACCGTGGGCGCCGTCCTCACCAAACTGCAGCAGTGGGCGCGCTGGCGCGACGAGCGCCTGCGCGCGGCGTCCAGCGTCGACGCCGTCACCGCACCGGACGAGTCCGGCGCCTCTCCCGCCACCGCTGCGGCGTCGGCGGCATCGGCCCCGGCTCAGTTCGCCGGGCCGGCCGCGCCGACGCCCGGAGATCCTGCCCAGCCGTGGTCTCCCCCGCCCGGCGTCGCTCCCGGCGGGCGCCGGCTCAAGCGCGCGTTCCCCTGGGTGTCGGTGCTGGTGTTCGCCGGCGTCGGGATCGCCTGGCTGGTGTTCCGCATGATGTTCGGGCACTGACGCGTCGCCTACTCCGGGGTCGTTGAGCGAGCCGAAGGCGAGACGAAACGCGGCGCCCTCGCAAGAGCACCGCGTTTCGTCTCCGTCGCGCTGGCGCGCGTCGTCGCTCAACGACCCCGATCGGGGGCGCCGGTCAGGCCCTGCGCCGCACCGCCTGCCACAGGGCGCGGCGCTCGGCCTGCTCCACCGGATCCGGCACGGGGAGAGCCGCGAGCAGCTCCTTCGTGTAGGAGTTCGACGGATCGTTCAGGACCTGCGCGGTCGTGCCCTGCTCCTGGATCCGGCCGTGCTGCAGCACGATGATGCGGTCGGAGACCGCATCGATCACGGCGAGGTCGTGGCTGATGAACAGCGATGCGAAGCCGAGCTCGGCCTGCAGCTGCACGAACAGGTCGAGCACCTTCGCCTGCACCGAGACGTCGAGCGCACTCGTGGGCTCGTCTGCGATGAGCAGCTTCGGGTCCAGGGACAGGGCGCGTGCGAGCGAGGCGCGCTGGCGCTGTCCGCCGGAGAGCTCGTGCGGGAAGCGGTCGCCGAAGTTGGTCGGCAGCCGCACCGCGTCGAGCAGCTCGTCGACGCGGGCACGGGCGGCGGCGACGCTCGCCGCCTTCCCGTGCACCACGAGCGGCTCGGCGATGCACTCGGCGATCGACAGCAGCGGGTTGAAGCTCGTCGCCGGATCCTGGAACACGAACCCGATCTCGGGGCGGAGCGGGGTGAGCTGGCGCTGCTTCACGCCGTTCATCTCCTGGCCGAGCACGCGCAGCGATCCGCCGACGACCGTGGTGAGGCCGACGACGGCACGGCCGATCGTGGTCTTCCCGGATCCGGATTCGCCGACCAGGCCCACGACCTCGCCGGGTCCGACGTGGAAGTCGACGCCCTTGACCGCGACGACGCCGCCGCGTCCGAAGCGGCCCGGGTAGCCGATCTCGCACGCCCGCGCCACGATGAGGCTGCCTTCCGGCGCCTCGTCCGCGATGCCGGTCGACGCGCCCGGCGAAGCGTCCGATCCGGTACGGATCCCTTCGACGGGCTCAGGGACCGACAGGGCCGACTTGCCCTGGCCGACGTGCGGCACGGCGGCGAGCAGCTCCCTGGTGTATTCCTGCTGCGGGTTCGCGAAGAGGTCCCGCACCGAGGCCTGCTCGACGATGTCTCCGCGCAGCATCACGACGACACGGTCGGCGAGGTCGGCGACCACGCCCATGTTGTGCGTGATGAGGACGATCGTCGCGCCGAACTCGTCGCGGCAGGCACGCAGCAGCTCGAGGATCTCGGCCTGCACCGTGACGTCGAGAGCGGTCGTCGGCTCGTCGGCGATGATGAGCCCGGCGTTCAGCACGAGGGCCATAGCGATCACGATGCGCTGCTTCTGCCCGCCCGAGAACTGGTGCGGGAACTCGTCGACGCGCTTGTCCGGATCCGGGATGCCCACCTTGCGGAGGATCTCGATCGCCTTGGCCTTCGCCTCCTTCTTGGAGAGCCGGCCGTCGTGATGCGCGCGCAGTCCCTCGGCGATCTGCCAGCCCACGGTGTAGACGGGGTTCAGCGCCGTGGACGGCTCCTGGAACACCATCGCGGCATCGCGTCCGCGCATCGCGCGCATCTTCGCGGCCGACGCGTGCACGACGTCGGTCTCACCGCCGCGGCCGCGGATGATGACCGCGCCCGACATGGTCGCGGTCTCCGGCAGCAGGCCGAGCAGCGCGTTGGCGGTGACGGTCTTGCCGGATCCGGATTCGCCGACGATCGCGAGCACCTCGCCCGCGTGCGCCTGGATGTCGATGCCCTTGACCGCGTCGACGGGGTCGCCGTCGGTCGCGAAGCGCACCTTGAGTCCGCGGATGTCCGCCACATCGGGCAGGCCGGTGTTCATGGTCGTGCCGGTCATGCCGCACCTCCCGCGCGACGGCGGGTGCGCAGTCGCGGATCGCTCAGGTCGTTCAGGCTCTCGCCGACGAGGGTGATGCCGAGCACCACCAGCACGATCGCGAGGCCGGGGAAGATGGACGTCCACCAGATGCCGCTGGTGACGTCCGCGATGGCGCGGTTCAGGTCGTAGCCCCATTCCGCGGCCGAGGTCGCCTCGATGCCGAAGCCGAGGAAGCCGAGTCCGGCGAGGGTCAGCAGCGCCTCCGAGGCGTTCAGCGTGATCACGACAGGCAGCGAGCGCGTGGAGTTGCGCAGCACGTGACGGGTCAGGATCCGTCCGGTCGGCACGCCGATGACCTTCGCCGATTCGACGAACGGCTCGGCCCTCACGCGCACCACTTCGGCGCGGATCACACGGAAGTACTGCGGCACGAAGACCACGGTGATCGACAGGGCCGTGGCCATGATGCCCGACCACAGGTTCGACTGCCCGTGGCTGATCACGATCGACATGACGATCGCGAGCAGCAGCGAGGGGAACGCGTAGATCGCATCGGCGATCACGACGAGCGTGCGATCCAGCCAGCCGCCGAAGTATCCCGACACCAGGCCGAGCGCGATGCCGATGAAGATCGAGCAGGCGATCGCGGCGATGATCACGAGCAGAGCGGTCTGGGATCCCCAGATCACACGCGAGAAGACGTCGAATCCGCTCACGGTGGTGCCGAGGATGTTGGTGGCGCTCGGCGGCTGCTGCGTGCCGAACTTCACCCCGTTCGCGGACTGCTGCGCCCACGAGTACGGGGCGATGAGCGGCGCCAGGATCGCGACCAGCACGAAGATGCCGGTGATGACGAGGCCGGTCACGAGCATGCCGCGCTGCAGGCCGACGCTCTGGCGCAGCTGCGAGACCACGGGGAGCCGTTCGCTCCAGCGGCGCTTGCGGGGCGCCTGCGCGGCGAGGACCTCGGTCTTCGGGGTCGGCAGGTCGCGGTCGATCACGGGTTCTGGTGTGTTGTCGACGGTCATCTCAGTACCTCACCCGCGGGTCGATCATCGCGGCGACGATGTCGACGATGAAGTTCGTGACGGCGACGATCAGCGCGATCATCACGACGATGCCCTGCACGGCCACGAAGTCGCGGGCCTTCAAGTACTCGCTCAGCATGAACCCGATGCCCTTCCACTCGAAGGTCGTCTCGGTGAGGATGGCGCCGGCGAGCAGCAACGCGATCTGCAGGCCCATGACCGTGATGATCGGGATGAGGGCGGGGCGGAACGCGTGCTTGGTGACCAGGCGGTACTCGCTCACACCGCGGGAGCGGCCGGAGGTGACGTACTGCTGGCCGAGCGTGCCGATCACGTTCGTGCGGATGAGCCGCAGGAAGATGCCGGCGGTGAGCAGGCCGAGAGCGAGGGCGGGCAGGATCGCGTGCCACAGCACGTCGAGGATCGCCGGGCCGTTGCCGAGGCGGATCGCGTCGAGCAGGTAGATGCCGGTGGGGGTGCTGACACCGCTCATCAGCAGCTCGGTCTGGGTGCTCGCGCGCCCGGAGACCGGCATCCAGCCCAGCCAGACCGAGAAGACGAGCTTCAGCAGCAGGCCGACGAAGAAGATGGGAGTGGCGTAGGCGAGGATCGCCATGATGCGCAGCGATGCGTCCTGCCACTTGTCGCGGCGGTGCGCGGCGACGAGGCCGAGCGGGATCGAGACCGCGAACGCGACGATGAGCGCGTAGATCGCGAGCTCGAGCGTGGCGGATCCGTAGGTCAGCAGCACCGTGGTGACCTTCTGGCCGTCCGTGATCGTCGTGCCGAAGTCGCCGTGCAGGATGTTGGCGAGGTATTCGAAGTACTGGATCAGGACCGGGCGGTCGTAGCCGGCCTCGTGCACGCGCTGCGCGAGCTGGTCGGCGGGAAGGCGGCCGCCGAGGGCCGCGGTGATCGGGTCGCCGGTGACCCGCATCAGGAAGAAGACCAGGGTGATCAGGATGAGGACGGTGGGGATGATCAGCACGAGGCGGATCAGGATGTAGCGCCACAGTCCTCCTCCGGAGGACTTGGGACGCGCCGCCACGGGATCTGCGGCGAGGACATCAACGGCCATGGAGAACCTTTGTGAGGAGGAGAAGAATGACGGTCCCTGAGCCCGTCGAAGGGCCCGGGAACGAGGACGGGGCACCGTCGCGAGTGCGGCGGTGCCCCGTCTGAGGGTGCGCTACTTCGTCAGCGGCGCGTAGCGGAACTTGAACGAGGCGTCGAGCGTGGTGCCGTTGACACCCGCACCGACGACCGCGACCTGCTTGCCCTGCAGCAGGGGCAGGGTGGACAGGTCCTTCGCGACCATGTCCTGCACCTGCGCGAGGTCGGCCATGCGCTTGTCCTTGTCGGTCTCGGTCTGCGACTTCACGATCAGGTCGTTGACCGCCGTGTTGTCGTAGTGGTTGCCGAGGAAGTTCTTCGTGAGGAAGAACGGCGACAGGTAGTTGTCGGCGTCGGAATAGTCCGGGAACCAGCCGAGCTGGTACGCCGGGTACACGTCGGCCGTGCGGTCCTTCGAGTACTGCGTCCACTCGGTGCTCTGCAGGTTGACGGCGAACAGACCGCCCTGCTCGAGCTGAGCCTTGATCGCGGCGTACTCGTCACCCGAGGACGGGCCGTAGTGGTCGCCGTTGTACTGAAGGTTCAGCGTGACCGGGGTGGTGACGCCCGCGTCGGCGAGGACCTTCTTCGCCTTGTCGAGCGAGGGTCCGCCGTTGCCGTCGCCGTACATCGACTTCAGCGGCTGAGTGGCGCCGGCCATGCCGTCGGCGACGAAGGAGTACAGCGGGCTGTACGTGTCCTTGTAGACGTCCTTCGCGATCGCCGCGCGGTCGACGAGGTCCGCCGCCGCCTGGCGCACGGCCTGGGACTTGGCCGGGTCGGCCTCGGGCGTCGTGGCGCCGTAGGGCATCGTGTTGAAGTTGAAGACGATGTAGCGGATCTCGCCACCGGGGCCCTCGACCAGCTTGACCTTCTTGTTCTTGCTCAGGTCCTCGGTGTCGGTGGCCGAGAGGCTGCGGAACGCCACGTCGATGTCGCCGTTGCCGACCGCGAGCTTCAGGTTCGACGCGTCGGCGTAGTACTTGACGTTGACCTGGCTGTTGGCGGCCTTGCCCAGCTCGCCCTGGTAGCCGGCGTACGGCTTGTAGGAGATGAGCTGGTTCTTCTTGTAGTCGGTGATCTCGTACTGACCGGCGAAGGCCTTGCCCTTGACGATGGTGTCGTCATCGGTGACCTTGTCGGCCGAGAACACCTTCTCGTCGACGATCGGGGCTGCGGGGCTCGAGAGGATCAGCGGCCAGATCTGGTCGTTGCCGTTCTTCAGCTTGAAGACGACCGTGGTCGCGTCCGGAGCCTCAGTGCTGTCGAGGTTGCCGAGCAGCGAGGCGGGGCCGTTGGGGTCGTTGATCTTGACCATGCGGTCGAAGGAGAACTTGACCGACGCCGACGTGAGCGGGTCGCCGTTCGCGAACTTGAGGTCCTTCTTGAGCTTCACCGTGTACTCGGTCGGTGAAGTGAACTCCGCCGACTCGGCGATGTCGGGGGTGACCTCCGCCGTGCCGTACTTGCTGTTCATGAGGAACGGGTAGATCTGGTTCATCACCGCGAACGAGCCGTTGTCGTACGAGCCGGCCGGGTCGAGGAACGTGACCTTGTCGGTCGTGCCGACGGTGATCGTGCTGCCGGAGGATCCCCCGGTCGAACCCCCGCCGCCCGTGCTGCTCGTCGCGCAGCCCGCAAGAACGAGGGCCGTGGCGCCGAGCGCGCCGATGGCGAGGCCGAGACGGCCTCGAGTGCTGTGGAATGACATATACACCTCTGTATCGGTTCCGTGGCCGCAGTTCATCGCGGCCGCAACATCCATGGCCGTCAGGGTTCACGGCGCACGGGACACCCGATTGTAGGCACGGGTCGGCGATTCTCGGGAGTTCCGACGCCGAGACGTGATCTCGACCGCATATCTTCCTGCGGTGGCACCGGCGCGGATCCGGCCGTTATCGGCGCCCGAGATCCCGCACTATTCCGGGAAATGCGGGAACTGACGGGCGTAGTCCTCCTTGAGCACCGCGAGATGCAGCCAGGCCTCGGTGTGGGACACACCCGGCAGTGAGCGCAGCCGCTCGAGACCGGCGTGGAGGGCCCCGGGCGAGGGCTCCACGAACGTGATCACGGCATCGAAACGACCGATCGTCCGTGCGGCGAAGTCCACGCCGGGCCAGGTGCGCACGATCGAGAGGACCGCGTCGTCATCGCCGAGCAGGCTGAGCCCCACGCCCATCGACTGCCTCCGGTGCGCGGGGCCGCGGGCTTCCACGGCGCCGATCTGGATGACGTGCGCGGCACGGAGCCGCTGCACCCTGGTCGCGACCGCGGAGGGCGACAGCCGCACGACCTCGCCGAGAGCGCGGAAGCTGATCCGCCCGTCCTCCTGCAGCAGCTCGATCAGTGCGGTATCGGTCTCGTCCAGCACGACGTCGCCGCGGTAGCTCGAGACGAACGGGCCCTTCACGACCGAGGTGTAGACGAGGGTGTTCACGTCGAGCACCTGCGGGATGGCCCTGATGTCCTCGATCACCGCGTGCAGTTCGGACATCGTCCCGAGGCGCACCTCGGCCACGAGGTCGTAGACGCCCCCGATCGCCGACACGAAGACGGTCTCCACCCGCGCCTGCAGCGCCTCCGCCACTCCGGCGCTCGCCCCCGCCGTGCGGATCGAGACGTGCGCGATGACGTGCTGTCCGAGGAAGAAGGGATCGACCGCGCCGATGATCCGGATCGTCCGATCGTCCAGCAGCAGGCGCAGTCGTGACGCCACCGCGGTCCTCGTCTGGCCGAGGTCGGCGGCGAGTGAGCGGATGCTCGCGCGCCCGTCCTCGCGGAGCGCACGGATGAGTTCTGCGTCGAAATCAGTCATGATGCAGGCGATCCCCGACTTTCCCTGTTTGGATTCCGAAGCAATCACAATCGCAGCCGGAGACGGACGAACAGCGTGGAACGGAATCAGGATGCGAGGCATCGCGAACATTACTCCAGTCGTGGACCTTATGCACGCAACTTTTGGCATTGCGCGGGTGCAGATCCGGCCATAGCATCCTTCGCATCCCTGACACCGCAAAGGAGCGGGCATGACCTCCACCCACGCAAAGGCCCGGCGCGCCGGGCTCGCGGCCTTCGTCGGCACCACGATCGAGTGGTACGACTTCTACGTCTACGCCACGGCCGCCGCCCTCGTGTTCGGCCCGCTCTTCTTCCCGAGCAAGGATCCGCTCGCGGAGACGTCGGCCGCGTTCGCCACGTTCGCCGTGGCCTTCCTCGTCCGCCCGATCGGGGGCATCCTGTTCGGCCACATCGGCGACAAGCTCGGCCGCCGGGTCTCGCTCGTCATCACTCTGCTGCTCATGGGCGCCTCCACGGTGCTCGTGGGATGCCTGCCGACGTACGAGAACGTGGGCATCCTCGCCCCGATCCTGCTGATCCTGCTGCGCGCGATCCAGGGTCTCGCGGTGGGCGGCGAGTGGGGTGGCGCCGTGCTCATGAGCGTCGAGCACGCCCCGGAGAAGTCGAAGACCTTCTACGGCGGCTTCACCCAGCTCGGCAACCCCGCCGGCGCCCTGCTCGCCTCGGGCATCTTCGCGATCATGTCGCGCGGCGGAGACGACTTCATCCGCAACGGCGGCTGGCGGATCCCCTTCCTGCTCTCGATCGTGCTCATCGGCGTCGGGCTCTGGGTGCGCTACCGCGTCGAGGAGTCGCCGGTCTTCGAGGAGAAGATCGAGGGACGCAAGCAGTCGATGCCGCTCGCCTTCGCGCTTCGCGCGAACTGGCGTCCCATCCTGCTCGGCATCGGCATCCTGCCGATCTCCACAGGCGGGTACTACCTGGCCACCACCTTCGCGACCGCCTACGCGACGGGAGCGCCGATCTCGATCAGCGAGCAGGTGATCCTGGATGCGATGACCATCGCCTCCTTCGTGGAGTTCGTGGTGACGCTTCCGGTCGCGTGGCTCGGCGACAAGTGGGGCCGCAAGAACGTCATGTACATCGGTCTGATCACCTCGGTGCTGACCTTCACGCCGTTCCTGCTGCTCATGCCGGGCCGGGTCGAGCCGCTCATCTTCCTCTTCGCGTCGCTCGTGCGCATCGCGATGAGCGCCACCTATGCACCGATCGCGGCGATCCTCGCGCAGATGTTCCGCCCGCAGGCGCGCTACACGTCGATCGCGCTCTCCTACGGCGTCGGCGCGGCGGTCTGGGCCGGGTTCTCCCCCTGGTTCGCGACCCAGCTGGTCGCCTGGACGGGCAGCATCTGGGCGGTCATCGCGATGTTCGTCGGCATGGCCGTGCTCGCCGGCATCTGCACCAGGCTGGCGCCCCAGCACTCCGACGAGGCCCCGGTCACGTCCTCCTTCACCGCCCGCACCGACACCACCGCGAACAGGCTGCCATGAGAAAGCTCGTCCCCTTCGACCAGTCCCGTCAGACGACCCCCCGGCTCGTCACCGCCCGCACGATCCATCTGCTCGACCCGTCCGCCACGACCGCGACCGCGATGCTCGTCGACCGCGGCAGGATCCTCGCCACCGGCTCGCCCGCCGAGTGCGAGGCGGCGGCCGACGCGGCCGGTCTGACGCCGGAGCGGGTCGACCTCGGCGACGCGACGGTCGTACCGGGCTTCATCGACGCGCACGCGCACCCGCTCATGTACGGGCAGATGATGACCTGGGTGGACTGCGGGCCGGAGAAGGCGGGCAGCATCCCGGAGATCGTCGCGCTGCTGCAGGCAGCGGCAGCGACGCTCCCCGCGGGGCGCCCGGTGCGCGGCTACGGCTACGAGCACCGCAACCTCGCCGAGCAGCGCCACCCCACCCGGTTCGAGCTCGACCAGGTCGCGACCGACCGTGAGGTCTATCTCATGAACGCCTCCGGGCACGGCGGCGTCGTGAACTCCTACACGCTCGAGAGCAGCGGGATCGCCCGCGAGACGCCGAACCCCGCGGGCGGCGAGTTCTTCCGCGACGCCGAGGGCGAGCTCACCGGCGAGCTGTCGGACGCGGCCTGCAACATCCTCACCGGAGTGCACGGCGTGAAGGTGGGCCACCACGGCCCGAACTTCCACCTCGCGGACGAGCCGGAGGAGCACCTGCGCCAGCTCGACGTCGCGACCTCGCGCTTCCTCGCGGGGGGCGTCACCGCGATCGGCGACGCGCAGGTGAGCCGCCGCGAGTTCGACATGTACCTGCGGCTCGCGCAGGCAGGGAGGCTGCCTCTGCGGGTGTCGATGTACCTGCTCTCGCACCTGCTCGACGAGGCGCTGGAGATGGGGCTCGTCGGCCAGTTCGGCAATGCGCACCTCAGCTTCGCCGGCATCAAGTTCTACGCCGACGGCACCCTCGGCGGCTGGACCGCCTACTTCCCGGACGGCTACGTAGGGGATCCCTGCCGTACCGGACAGCTGTACCACGAGCCCGCCGAATACGCCGCTCTCATCCGGCGCGCGCACGCGGCAGGGCTGCAGACGGCGACGCACGCGCAATCGCCCACGGCGATCGAGATGGTCGTCTCGGCGATCGAGGCCGCGCTCGCGGAGAATCCCGACGACGATGCGCGGCATCGCATCGAGCACTGCGGGCTGCCGACCCCCGAGCAGATCGAGCGCATGGCGACCGCCGGCATCCGCCCGGTGAACCAGCCTCAGCACTACTACAACTGGGGCGAGGGGGTCGAAGAGGCGATCGGGACACCAGGAGAGCGCTTCAACCCGCTGGGCGAGTTCGAGCGCGCCGGGGTGCCGGTCACCATCTCGTCCGATGCGCCCGTAGCCGATCCGATCCCGCTCGAGGCGATCCAGGCGGCCGTGACCAGGGTCACCCGCCGCGGTCACAGGCTCGGCCCGGACGACCTGCGGATCTCCGCCCTGTCCGCCCTGCGCGCGCACACGATCGAAGGCGCCGTCTCGCTCGGCCGCGAGGATGACCTGGGCAGCCTCGAGGTCGGCAAGCTCGCCGACTTCGTGGTGCTGGACGAGGATGTGCTCGAGGCGGACCCGGAGCGGATCGGCCGGATCC
Organism: Microbacterium sp. MYb64; assembly: GCF_002979495.1. Classification (NCBI taxonomy): domain Bacteria; kingdom Bacillati; phylum Actinomycetota; class Actinomycetes; order Micrococcales; family Microbacteriaceae; genus Microbacterium; species Microbacterium sp. MYb64. The sequence continues at coordinate 21,494 of NZ_PCOW01000033.1, forward strand.
GGGTGCTCGAGACCTGGGTCGACGGCGAGCCGCGGCACCGCGCGGCCTGAGGGGACGAACAGATGACCATCGAGACCGACTCCTACGCCGACACCGCCGGCCGCGCCGTCCTGGAGACGATCCGCGGCTACGGGGTGACGGCCGTGTTCGGGATCCCCGGCACGCACAACCTGGAGTTCTACCGCCCGCTCGCCGATCTGGGGTTCCGGGTCGTGACCAACCGGCATGAGCAGGGATCCGGCTACGGCGCCGATGGGTGGGCGCAGCAGACCGGGCTCCCCGGCGTCGTGATCACCACCTCCGGTCCCGGATTGCAGAACGCGATGAGCGCCGTGGGAACGGCGTTCTGCGAGTCGCGTCCGCTCATCGTGCTCTCCCCCGGCGTCGCCCGCGGCGCGGAGTTCGCCGACGTCGGAACGCTGCACGAGACGAAGGACGCGTCGGCGATGGTCGGCGCGATCGCCGAGTGGTCGCGCCGCGTCGGCTCGGCCGCGGAGGCGGTCGCCGCCGTGCACGACGCGTTCGCGCTTTTCCGCACCGGGCGCCCGCGGCCCGTGCACATCGAGGTGCCGCTGGACGTGCTCGAGGCGCCGGCGGGCGTTTCCGCGGCGGATCGCCTGCCGCGGCCCCTTCCCGCCGCCGAGGGCGGAGACGCGGCGGCGGTCGCCGAGGCCGCCGCGCTGCTCGGTGCCGGGAAACGGCCGGTCATCGTCGCGGGCGGAGGAGCGACACGTTCCACTGAGGCGCTCACCGCGCTCGCCGAGCGCCTCGGCGCTCCCGTGCTGACCACGCTCAACGGCAAGGGCGCGGTCGATGAGCACCACCCGCTCGCCCTCGGCGCGAACCTGCGCCTCCCGGCGGCCCGTGCGGTCGCCGAGGACGCCGATGTGCTCCTGGTCGTGGGATCCAAGCTCGGCGAGGCCGAGCTGTGGGCGCCGCGGCTGGAAGCGCGCGGCGCCGTCGTGCGCGTGGACATCTCCGCGGCGCAGCTCGCGAAGAACCTGGTTCCCGCGGTCGGCATCCGCGGCGACGCCCGCGCCGTGCTCGAGCGGATCCTGGAGGCCCTGCCTCCCGTCACGCCGCGCACCCCCGCCCTCGACGACGCGCGCACAGCGATCCTGCGGGAGATCCGCGAAACCGCTCCGGCGACCGTCGCGCTGGCCGAGGAGATCGCCGCGGCGCTGCCGGAGGACGCGATCGTGGCGGGCGATTCGTCTCAGATCGTCTACCTCGCGCTCGCGAACGTGCTCCGCCGCTCCGGCCCGCACGCCATGCTCTACACGCCCACCTACGCGACGCTCGGCTACGGCCTGCCCGCGGCCATCGGCGCCCGCGTCGCCCAGCCGGAGCGGCCCGTGGTGGCCGTGGTCGGCGACGGCGCGCTCATGTTCGCGGTCAACGAGATCGTGACGGCCGTCGAGCAGCGGCTCGACCTCACGATCGTCTGCGTCGACAACGGCGGCTACGCCGAGATCCGGCAGAACGAGGTGGATCGAGGGATGACCCCGGTCGGCGTCGACCTCGTGCAGCCGGACTGGCCCGCTCTCGCCCGCGCCTTCGGCGCCCACGGCGAGCGGGTCGACGCCGTCGACGACCTCGCCCCCGCGATCCGCGCCGCGATCGCGGCCGGCGGCGTCCGGCTGGTGCATGTCGTGCAGCCCGCCCCGCATCACTCCTCGGAAGAACAGAAGGACCGTCCATGACCACTCCGATCGGCCCCGTCGACGCCTCCCTGAACCCCCGCTATGCGGGCTTCGCCACCTTCGCCCGGCTGCCGCGGCTGGAGGAGGTCGACCACGCCGACATCGCCGTGGTCGGCGCACCCTTCGACTCGGGGGTGAGCTACCGCCCCGGCACACGGTTCGGACCGTCGCACGTGCGCGAGTCCTCGCGGCTGCTGCGCCCGTACAACCCGGCTCAGGACTTCTCCCCCTTCGCCCGGACGCAGGTCGTCGACGCGGGTGACATCGCGCTCAACCCGTTCGACATCACCGAGGCCGTCGAGGAGACCGACCGTGCCGTGACCGCCCTCGGCGAGCGGGTGTCGCGGATCGTGACGATCGGCGGTGACCACACCCTCGCCCTGCCGCTGCTGCGCTCGGTCGCCCGCACGCACGGCCCCGTCGCCGTGCTGCACTTCGATGCGCACCTGGACACCTGGGACACGTACTTCGGCGCGCCCATCACGCACGGCACCCCGTTCCGCCGTGCGAGCGAAGAGGGCCTCATCGACATGACAGCGAGCTGCCACGTCGGCACGCGCGGCCCGCTCTACGACAAGAGCGACCTCGAGGACGACGCCCGCCTCGGATTCTCGATCGTGACGAGCGAGGCGATCGAGGAGCACGGTGTCGAGGCCGCGATCGAGCGGATCCTGAGCCGCATCGGCGACGCGCCGCTGTACGTCTCGATCGACATCGACGTGCTCGACCCCGCGCATGCACCCGGCACCGGGACTCCCGAGGCCGGCGGCCTCACCAGCCGGGAACTGCTCCGGATCCTGCGGAGCCTGCGCGACACGAACATCGTCGGCGCCGACGTCGTCGAGGTGTCGCCCGCCTACGACCACGCCCAGATGACCGGCATCGCCGCGAGCCACGTCGTCTACGAGCTCATCACGCTGCTGTCGATGCAGATCGATCGCAACCGCTGACACCAGCGGGTTCCGGGGGCAGGCCGTCGCATCGACGGCCTGCCCCCGAGACCGTTCAGGCCAGGGCGAAATGCTCCAGCTCGGCCTGATCGAGCATCCGCGAGCGGGTCAGGAACCTCTTGCCGGTCGGCGACTCGACGCTGAAACCGGATCCGCGCCCGTCGACGACGTCGATCGTGAGGTGCGTGTACTTCCAGTACTCGAACTGCGACTCGGACATGAAGACCGGCACCGTCTCGTCGAGCCCGACCTCGAGGTCGCCCAGCAGCACGTCTCCGGATCCGGTCAGGAACATCCCCACCGGATAGCACATGGGCGCCGATCCATCGCAGCAGCCCCCGGACTGATGGAACATCAGAGGTCCGTGCTGGACCGTGAGCGTGCGCAGCAGCGCCGCCGCCTCCTCGGAGACGTCGACGCGGTGGAACTCGGGCATCACCCGCTCCTCTCTGGTGCCCCAATGGTCGTTGAGCGACGCTTCGAATCGCTCAACGACCGATGGTGGGGACGGATCCGGATCAGAAGAAGCCCATCGGCCCCTCGGCGTACGAGACGAGGAGGTTCTTCGTCTGCTGGTAGTGGTCGAGCATCATCTTGTGGTTCTCGCGGCCCACGCCCGACTGCTTGTATCCGCCGAACGCGGCGTGCGCCGGGTACTGGTGGTAGGTGTTCGTCCAGACGCGGCCCGCCTCGATCGCCCGGCCGGCACGGTAGGCCGTGTCTCCGCTGCGGCTCCAGACACCGGCGCCGAGGCCGTAGAGCGTGTCGTTCGCGATCGAGATCGCATCGTCGAAGTCGGCGAAGCTCGTGACCGACAGGACCGGGCCGAAGATCTCCTCCTGGAAGATCCGCATGTCGTTGGTGCCCTCGAACACGGTCGGCGCGACGTAGTAGCCCTCGCTGAGATCGCCGCCCAGGTCGACGCGCTCCCCTCCGGTGAGGAGCTTCGCGCCGCCCTGCTTCCCGATGTCGATGTAGCTGAGGATCTTCTCGAGCTGATCGTTCGACGCCTGTGCGCCGATCATCGTGGTGAGATCCAGCGGGTTGCCCTGCACGACCTTCTTCACGCGCTCGAGGCCGTCGGCGAGGAAACCGTCGTAGATCGAGCGCTGGATGAGTGCACGCGAGGGGCAGGTGCATACCTCGCCCTGGTTCAGCGCGAACATCGTGAAGCCCTCGAGCGCCTTGTCGTAGTACGGGTCGGCGGTCGAGCTCGCGACGTCCTCGAAGAAGACGTTGGGGCTCTTGCCTCCGAGCTCGAGCGTGACCGGGATGAGGTTCTGCGACGCGTACTGCATGATCAGGCGGCCGGTCGTGGTCTCGCCGGTGAACGCGACCTTGCGGATCCTCTTGTGCTGCGCGAGGGGAGCCCCGGCCTCGATGCCGAAGCCGTTGACGATGTTCACGACGCCCGCGGGGAGCAGGTCGCCGATGATCTCGAAGAGGAACAGGATCGATGCCGGGGTCTGCTCGGCCGGCTTGATGACGACGCAGTTGCCTGCGGCGAGCGCCGGAGCGAGCTTCCACGTGGCCATGAGCAGCGGGAAGTTCCACGGGATGATCTGACCGACCACGCCGAGCGGCTCGTGGAAGTGGTACGCGACGGTGTTCTCGTCGAGCTGGCTGATCCCGCCCTCCTGTGCGCGCAGCACGCCGGCGAAGTAGCGGAAGTGATCGACGGCGAGCGGGATGTCGGCCGCGAGCGTCTCGCGCACGGGCTTGCCGTTCTCCCACGTCTCCGCGATCGCGATCGCCTCGAGGTTCTGCTCGATCCTGTCCGCGATCCTGTTCAGGACGTTGGCGCGCTCGGCGGGACTGGTCTTGCCCCAGCTCGCGAACGCCTTCCAGGCGACGTCGACGGCGCGGTCGATGTCCTCGCTCGTGCCGCGTCCGACCTCGGTGAACGGCTTGCCGTTGACGGGGCTGACGTTCTCGAAGTACTGGCCCTTGACGGGTTCGACGAACTCGCCGCCGATGTAGTGCCCGTAGCGCGGGCGGTAGTTCGCGAGCGCGCCCGGCTGCCCTGGTGCCGCATAGGCGGTCGACACGCTCTCCTCGATGATGGTCATCGCGTCTCCTTCGACGTTCCGCGGCTGCATCGCCGCGCGGGTTGATGTGTGCCTCGACGGTAGGCGCGCGGACGTTGCACCCCGGTGCGTCACGTTGCAACGGGTTGCGGCCGCTGCCCGATGAGGCCGGCGCCCTTCGTCTCGTCGCTGCGCTCCTCGCTCAGGGACCGTTGCCTGGCCCGCTCCCACCGGTCCCTGAGCGAGCGAAGCGCCCGGTCCCTGAGCGATCGAAGCGAGACGAAGGGCGGCCCGGATCCGGGTCAGGCCTGCTCGAGGCGCTCGATCCGGCCGACGAGGCCCGCCCGCTTCGGCGAGCGCGCAGGCAGGAGCTCCAGGCAGAGCCGCAGGATCTCGGCGTCTTCGGATCCCTCGGGGATCTCGGCGTACGACAGCAGCACATCGATGCTGGCCTCGGTGCGCATCGTCTCGCGCAGCGTCGAGCGCACCGTCTCGCGGTACTCCTCCACGCCGGGGGAGGTCGAATCCGGCAGCACGGGGCCGCGGTAGGCCGAGAGCGCCACCCGGTGCGCCCCGCGGTCGAGCAGCGACAGCACGTCCTGCGCGTCGGTCTCCAACGGCACGGGCAGCCGATACGGGCGCGACTCGGGCACGAGCGCGGGCCAGATCCGCTCCAGCGCCTTCCGCAGGCGCACGATCTCGGGCCGCAGGGTGTCGGCCGAGGATCCTTCGCCGTAGACCAGCTCGGCGAGGCGCTCGGCGGACAGGCCCTGCCGGTGCACGGCGAGCAGCAGCAGGATCTCGGCGTGCCGAGCGCTGAGCTCGACGACGCGCTCGCCATCGCCTCCGGAGACCTCGAGCCTGGCGCGATCCCTGCCCAGGACGCGCAGAGCGGCACGGTCGGGAACAGGGCGCCGCCGCGCGGCCGGGGCGGAGAGACCCGTGGGCTGAGCCCTGGCCCGCAGCCGGGCCACGAGCAGCTCGGCCTCGACGGCGCGGGCGGTGGCGTCGACGAGCATGCGCGCCTGCGGGCTCGCCGCTTCGGCTCCGCCCGTCACATCGATCACGCCGAGGATGCGCCGGTCCTCCGGATCGAACACGGGCGCGGCGGTGCACGACCAGGGCTGCACCAGGCGGTTGTAGTGCTCGGCGCCGCGGATCTGCACCGAGGCGCCCAGCTCGAGCGCAGTGCCGGGGGCGGAGGTGCCGACCGCGCGCTCCGACCAGTTCGCGCCCTCGACGAAACCCATCTCGCCGGACAGGATCCGCTGGTTCAGGTCGCCCTCGACCCACAGCAGACGGCCGGCGTGGTCGCCGACCGCGACGATGACGCCCGAATCGTCGGCGGATCCGGGAAGCAGCAGGGCGCGGATCGTGTCCATCGCACCCGCGAGCGGATGCGCACGCCGATAGGCGTCGAGGGCGTCCGCGGTGAAGTCGAGCGGAGGGAGACCTTCTGCGCCGACCCGCTGGCGCCAGGACCTCTCCCACGACTCCCGCACGAGCGAGCGCACGTTCTGCAGCCGCCCGTCGTCGATGTTGCCCGCGACGAGCTCCTCGTGCGCGCGCTCGATGAGCAGACGCGACGCCGCGGGCGCGGGCTCGCGGGAGGGCTGCCAGCCAGAGGACACAGGGTCTCCGATCATCGGCGACGGAGTGGGTCCAGTGTACGACCGCGGGTGAGGCTGCAGACTGTGCCGCTCTCGGCACTACTGCGCGTCGCGTGGTAGTGTGCGGAGCGACGCAGCCACGAGGCCGTGGCGGAGGAGGCGGAATGGATACGACGCAGCTGCTGAAGGGCGTGCTGGATCTCGCGGTGCTCGCCGTCGTGCGCGACGAGGACGGATACGGCTACGACATCGTGCGGCGCCTCCGCGACGCGGGCATCGGCGATGTCGGCGATGCCTCGGTCTACGGAACACTGCGCCGCCTGTATTCGGGCGGGGCGCTCTCGAGCTACGTGGTGCCCTCCGACGGTGGGCCGCACCGCAAGTACTACGCGATCACCGCGCAGGGCAAGCACATGCTCGACGAGCAGATCGCGACGTGGTCGCACTTCGCGGTGGCGATGTCCGGGCTGCTCGCCCCGCACGTCCCGCCCTCGGCCGCCGCTCCACCTGGATCCGCCGCGGCCGTCGGCGCCGCAGGACCCGCCCTGTTCCATCCCCCCGCCGAACCCACCGGGATCCTCTCCGAAGGAGCGCAGCGATGAACGAGACCACCCTGGCCGCCGCGGAACGGATCCGCGCGTTCGCCGATGCCGTCCGCGCGCAGCTCGCGGACCTGCCGGACGAGGACGTCGACGACCTCGTCGAGGGCCTCGTCGGAGACCTCACCGATCAGGCCGCGGACCACGACGGCGCGATCGAGCTGGGCGATCCGGCCGCATACGCCGAGGAGCTGCGTTCGGCGGCCGGTCTGCCCGAGCGAGGTCCTGTGGCGGGGACGAAGACGCCGTGGCACGAGCGCATCGCCGCGACGGCGGGACGCGCGACGGGGCGGATCCGGTCCTCCGCGTTCGGCGCCTGGCTGCTGGATCTGCTGATCGCCTTGCGTCCGGTGTGGTGGGTGCTGCGTGGACTCGCGCTCGCGGGGTTGATCGCCATTCCTGCGGGCCTCGGCCCGCGCACGATCGTCGGCTACGGCGGCTTCCCTGCACAGGTCTTCACCTGGGCTTTCTTCGCGGCGATCGTCCTGGTGAGCGTGCAGTGGGGACGCGGCCGCTGGCTGCCGAAGAACGCACTGCGACACGTGCGCACGGTCGCGAGCATCGTCGCCGTGCTGTTCCTGCCGCTGTTCTTCTCTCCTGTGGTGTTCGGAATGTGGAACGCGATCCTCTACCCGCCGAACGCGGGCTATCAGCCGCCCCCCGGACTGCTGCTCGACGGCAACCGGATCGGCAATCTGTTCGTCTACGACAAGGACGGCAACCTCGTCGAGGGGGCGCAGCTGTACACCAACCGGGGCACACCGGTGAACCTCTTCGGAGAAGAGAGCGAGAACATGGATGACGCGATGGGGTGGATCCACGACGTCGATGGCCCGAACACGGTCGTGCCGATGCGCGATGCCCAGGGACGGCCGGTCTGGAACGTCTATCCGCTGCCCCTCCGCAGCTACAAAGACATCCAGGGCGGCAGCCGCGGCTCGGTCATCACGCCCCAGCCCCCGTTCCTGCGCGCACCGGATCGCGCGCTCACCACCACGCCCGCGCCCTCACCGGGCTCGACGATGCCGCCCACACCGACACCGTCACCGCGGCCATCCGACGCCGCACCGACCCCCA
>NZ_PCOW01000034.1:0-24169 GCF_002979495.1 Microbacterium sp. MYb64
TCCGCTGGTGGGGACGACTCGGAAGTGGGCGGGGTTGGCGGGGTTGGCGGGTGCGCACGGCGAGCGCGGCGCACAGGATGACGGCGAGGCCGCCGAGGATCGTCGCCCCGCCGAGCTGCTCGTGCAGCAGGATCCCGGCCCAGAGGATGCTCAGCACCGGTTGCACGAGCTGGATCTGGCTCACCTGCGCGATCGGCCCGATCGCGAGGCCCCGGTACCAGGCGAAGAACCCGAGGAACATGCTGACCACCGCGAGATAGGCGAACGCGAGCCACTGCACCGGAGTCGCCTGCGGCGGTCCGCTCGCGAGCGCGACCGAGGTCAGCGCGATCATCAGCGGCGCCGACAGCACGAGCGCCCACGACACGGTCTGCCACGCCCCGAGCTCCCGCGCGAGCAGCCCGCCCTCCGCGTAGCCGACCGCGGCGGCGAGCACGGCGCCGAACAGCAGCAGATCGGACGGATGGAGTCCGCCGAGTCCGCCGTTCTGCAGCGCCGCGAAAGCGATGGCGACGACCGCACCCAGCGCGGCAAAGAGCCAGAACGACCGCGAGGGCCGCTCCTTCGTGCGCAGCACCGCGGCCACGGCGGTCGCCGCGGGGAGCAGCCCGATCACGACCGCACCGTGACTCGCCGGCGCCGTCGTGAGCGCGAAGGACGTGAGCAGGGGGAAGCCGGCGACGACGCCGGCGGCGACCACCGCCAGCCGGAGCCACTGCCGCATCGTCGGCGGCTTCTGGCGGGTGAGCGCGAGCGCGACCCCTGCGAGGACCGCCGCCACGACGGCCCGGCCGGATCCGATGAACAACGGTGACAGTCCACCGACGGCGACCCGCGTGAACGGCACCGTGAAGGAGAACGCCACGACGCCGAGAAGGCCCCAGCCGAGGCCGGAGCGGGAGCGGGAGGATAGCGCTTGGCGCGATGATTGAGTAACGCTACTCTGTTCTCTCATGAATCAGGATAGCAGCGAGAGGATCGTGACGGCACTGCGCGCGTGGATCGCGCACGCCGCGCCGGGGGCACGGCTCCCCTCGAACCGCGCCCTCATGGCCGAGCACGGGGCGAGCCCGGTGACCGTGCAGAAGGCGATGCGCCGACTGTCCGCGCTCGGCCTGATCGATTCCCGTCCGGGCGTCGGGACCTTCACGCGCGCCGCGCGCACCGCGCGGCCGGTCGACTACGCCTGGCAGACGGCCGCCCTCGGCACCCCTCCGTCGCGGATGCCTGCGCTGTCCTCGACCCAGCGGACGGCGGCGCCCGACGCGATCGCGCTGCACTCCGGCTACCCGGCACCGGAGCTGCTCCCCGAGCGGCTGGTGCGGCAGGCGCTCGCCCGCGCGGCCCGCCTGGATGCGGCCGTGCTGCGTTCCCCTGCGGCAGGATCCCCCGACCTGCAGGCCTGGTTCGCGGGAGAGCTGGCCTCCGCCGCGCCGGTCGGCGTCACTCCGGCATCGGCGCGCGACGCGCTCATCATCTCGGGCAGCCAGAGCGGGCTCAGTTCGATCTTCCGCGCGGTGGTCGGCGTCGGACAGCCGCTCCTGATCGAGTCGCCCACGTACTGGGGCGCGATCCTCGCGGCCGCGCAGACGGGCGTCGAGCTCGTCCCCGTCCCCGCCGGGCCGGATGGACCGGATCCGGACGCGGTCGAGCGCGCGTTCGCCGAGACCGGAGCCCGCGGATTCTACGCGCAGCCGGCGTTCGCGAACCCGACCGGCGCGGTGTGGCCCGAGGCGACGAGGGCCGCGATCCTCGAGATCGTGCGGCAGCGGGGCGCGTTCCTCATCGAGGACGATTGGGCGCACGACCTCGCGATCGATGCGGATCCACGGCCGATCGCCGCCGAGGACGACGACGGACACGTCATCTACCTCCGCTCGCTGACCAAGAGCGTCTCCCCCGCCCTGCGGGTCGCGGCGGTCATCGCCCGCGGTCCCGCGCGCGACCGGATCCTGGCCGATCGCGCGGCGGAATCGATGTACGTCAGCGGACTTCTGCAGGCCGCGGCGCTCGACGTCGTCACGCAGCCCGCCTGGCGCACCCACCTGCGCGGGGTGCGGGAGCAGCTGCGTGCGCGCCGCGATCTTCTGCTCGACGCGCTCCACGAGCATGCGCCGACCGCAACGGTCGAGACGGTGCCGCGCGGCGGACTCAACCTCTGGGTACGGCTGCCCGAGGGGAGCGACGCGGAGCACGTCGTGCGCGAGTGCGCCGCGCGCGGCGTGATCCTCGCGCCGGGGTCCGAGTGGTTCCCCGCGGAGCCCTCCGGCGCGTTCGTCCGCCTCAACTACTCCGGCGAGAACCCGGAGCGCTTCCCCGAGGCCGCGCGCATCCTCGGCGCCACCCTGTCCGGCTCCTGACCCCGTCCCACCTTCGCGTCGTCCCCGCCAGCGCGCCCTATGGCGTCCGCTGGCGGGGACGACCCGGAAGTGGAGCGCGGGTCAGACCGCCTTGGCGACGAAGTCGCCGGAGTCGACGAGAGCGTCGGCGGTCGCGATGATCGTGTCGCGGAGGGCCGCGGCCGCGCGAGTCGGCGCCATGTCGGCCCGGTGCGCCAGGCTCACGGTGCGCGTGAGCTTCGGCGAGGCCAGGGGCACCGCGCGCAGTCCCGGACGATCGAGCGCGACCATGGCGGGGACGACGGCGACGCCCACCCCGCGCTCCACGAAGCGCAGCACGGTGTCCATCTCGGGCCCCTCCACGACGACCTCCGCGTCGAGTCCCGCTGCGGCGAAGGCCGCATCCGTCGCCGCGCGCAGCTCGTAGCTGCGCGGGAACGCGATGAGCGGCAGATCCGCAACGGCCGCGAGCGCGATGGCCTGGCCGTGGCTCACGGGCGATTGCGCGGCCGAGGAGATCACCACGAGGTCCTCCTCCAGCAGGGAGGTGCGGCTGAGGCTCACGGGCGACGCCGCCGCCGCATCCGAGGACGCGAGCAGCGCAAGATCCAGCGCCCCTTCGGCGAGCGCGGCGACGAGCCCCCGCGAGCCCCGCTCGGTGATCTCGAGCTCGATCCCCGGATGCGCCGCACGGAACACGCCGACGACCTCCGGCACGATGCTCGCGCACAGCGACGGCGGGGCGCCGAGACGCACGCGCCCGCGACGCAGCCCCGCGATCTCGGCCATCTCCCGCCGCACCGAGCCCGCGTCCGCGAGCATCCGGCGGGCATAGGGCAGCAGCACCTCGCCCGCGGCGGTGAGCGAGATGTGCCCGCGCGCGCGATGGAACAGCTCGGATCCGAGCTCCCTCTCGAGCGTCGAGATCTGCCGGCTCAGTGAGGGCTGCGCGAGATGCAGCTCCTCGGCGGCACGGGTGAAGTTGCCCAGCCGGGCGATCTCGACGAATCCGCGGAGCTGCTCGAGGTTCATGACCATAGCCTAGGCGCATTCACTCCAACAGCATTATGCATTGGAGTAATCGCCGGTGGGTTCTTAGCGTGGAAGTCATGACTGAGAACACCACCCGCGAGCGCCTCGTCTCCACGACCGTGCTCGTGATCGGCACCGGCGGATCCGGCCTGCGCGCGGCCATCGAGGTCGCAGAGCAGGGCGTCGACGTGCTGGCCGTCGGCAAGCGCCCGCGCCACGACGCGCACACCTCCCTCGCGGCGGGCGGCATCAACGCGGCCCTCGGCACGATGGACCCGCAGGACAGCTGGCAGCAGCACGCGGCGGACACCATCAAGGAGAGCTACTTCCTCGCCGACCCGCGCACGGTCGAGATCGTCACGCGCGGCGCGGAGGAGGGCATCCGCGACCTGGAGCGCTACGGCATGGGCTTCGCCCGCGAGGACGACGGCCGCATCTCGCAGCGCTTCTTCGGCGCGCACACCTTCCGCCGCACCGCGTTCGCCGGCGACTACACGGGCCTGGAGATCCAGCGCGCCCTGGTCGACCGCGCCGAGCAGCTCGAGATCCCGATCCTCGACACCGTCTACATCACGCGCCTGCTGGTCGACGACGTCCCCGGTCCGGACGGCGGCACGGTTCCCCGCATCTTCGGCGCCTACGGCTTCGACCTCGTCGACGGCACGCGGTACCTCATCCACGCCGACGCCGTGATCCTCGCCGCGGGCGGGCACAACCGGATCTGGCGGCGCACGTCCTCCCGCCGCGACGAGAACACCGGCGACTCCTTCCGTCTCGCCGTCGAGGCGGGCGGGCGGATCCGCGACCCCGAACTCGTGCAGTTCCATCCCTCCGGCATCATCGAGCCGGAGAGCGAGGCGGGCACGCTCGTGTCCGAGGCCGCGCGCGGCGAGGGCGGAATCCTGCGCAACGCGCTCGGCGAGCGGTTCATGCAGAAGTACGACCCCGAGCGGATGGAGCTGTCCACCCGCGATCGCGTGGCGCTGGCGGCGTACACCGAGATCGCGGAGGGGCGCGGGACTCCGAACGGCGGCATCTGGCTGGATGTCTCGCATCTGCCCCGCGAGACGATCATGACCCGGCTTCCCCGCGTCTATCAGACGATGCTCGAGCTGCAGATGCTCGACATCACGAAGGATCCGATCGAGATCGCGCCGACCGCGCACTACTCGATGGGCGGCGTCTGGGTGCGTCCGGAGGACCACCGCACGGACGTGGACGGGCTGTACGCCATCGGCGAGGCCTCGTCCGGTCTGCACGGCGCGAACCGGCTGGGCGGCAACTCGCTCATCGAACTGCTCGTGTTCGGCCGGATCACCGGTCGCGCCGCGGTCGCGCACGCCTACGGCCTCGACGCACAGCACCGCTCCACGGACGCCGTGCGCCGGGCCAGGGCCGAGATCGACGACCTGCTGGCCGCCGACGGCCCAGAGAACGTGCGTGCCCTGCAGCGCGCGATCCGCGACACCATGACCGCGCATGCGGGCGTGGTCCGCGACGAGGACGGGCTCCGCGCGGGCCTCGCCGAGCTCGACGCGATCGAGGAACGGATGACCCGGATCGGGATCCACCCCGACATCGCCGGGTTCCAGGATCTCGCGCACGCCTTCGACCTGCGCTCCTCCGCCCTCGCCGCACGCGCGACCGTCGAGGCGGCGCTCGAGCGCCGCGAGACCCGCGGCTGCCACAACCGCAGCGACTACCCCGCGATGGATCCGGCGCTGCAGGTCAACCTCGTCTGGTCCCCGTCCACCGGCGTCGTCCGCGAGGAGATCCCGCCGATCCCGGCGGAGATCGACGCCCTGATCCGCGAGGTCGACAGCGCGGGCAAGCTCGTGGAGTAGCGCGGCGACGGGCTCCGGCCGCGGGCCGGGCGCGGCACCGGCCGCGGGCCGGGCGGCAGGGATCCTCACCCGCCGCCTGGCCCGCGGTGGTAGAGTGCCTCAACGGATCGTATACAAAGTCGTCGATCCACCCCTGCATCTTCCCGAGGTGATCAGTCGTGGCAGCTATTCCCGTCGCTCCCGCAGAGTCCGTCTCGACGCTCGTCGCGCGCAACATCAGCGAGTTCCGCTCCGCCGTGTCCGACTCGTTCGTGCCGCTGCAGGTGAGCGGCGAGGGATCCGCGCCGTTCCGCGGCCTGATCCGCGGCGCCTCCGTCGACGAGGTGCACGTCACCGACCTGCGCGCGTCGCGCCACGTCGTGGAGCGCACGCCGGAGCTCATCGCCCGCGGCGACCGCTCGTACTTCAAGGTGAGCCTGATGCTCGCCGGCACGGGCCTGCTCATCCAGGACGACCGTGAGGCCGTGCTCACCCCCGGCGACCTCGCCGTCTACGACACCGACCGCCCGTACTCGCTCGTGTTCGACGAGGACTTCCGCACCATGGTGGTCATGTTCCCGAAGCACCTGCTGAGCCTGCCGCCCGAGATGGTCGGGCAGCTCACGGCCGTGCGGATCTCGGGCCAGGAGGGCCTGGGCGGCATGGTCGTGCCGTACCTGCGCCAGCTCGCCACGAACCTCGACCAGCTCGCCGGGGCCACCGGCGCCCGTCTCGCGCACAGCGCGCTCGACCTCGTCTCCACGGTGTTCACCCGCGAGCTCGGCCTCGACGAGGCGGCGGCCGACCCGCACCGCGCGCTCATGCAACGCATCCGCGGTCACATCGATCGCAACCTCGCCTCGACCGATCTCGGCCCCACGACGATCGCGGCCGCGCACTTCATCTCCACGCGGCACCTGCACGGCCTGTTCCAGGAACAGGGCACGACCGTGTCGACCTGGATCCGCACCCGCCGGCTCGAGCAGTGCCGTCGCGACCTGCTGGATCCGATCCTCGCCGACCGCCCCGTCGCCGCGATCGCCGCGCGCTGGGGCTTCGTCGACGCCGCGCACTTCAGCCGCGCGTTCAAGACCGCCTACGGCGTCTCCCCGAGCGAGTACCGCGCGACGCACTGAGCGCGCTGGCACTAACTCTGCCCGCACTGCCCGCGCTGCCCGCGCTGCCCGCTGATATGCCCGCGAGACTCCATCTCCGCGACGAGACTGCGCCTGAAATCGGCAGTCTCGTCGCCCAGTTGGAGTCTCGCGGATCCTCAGTCCGGCACGTAGCGCAGTTCGAGGACGCCGCTGGGGTACGGGGTGCTCTGCGTCAGACGCAGCCTCACCGGCGCGTCCTGCTCCGGGAACAGAGCCGTGCCCGAACCCGCCGCCGCGGGCAGCACCCAGAGTCGGTACTCGTCGACGACCCCGGCCGCGATCAATGCACGCTGGAAGGAGTCGCCCGCGATCGCGAAGAGGTCCTTGCCCGGCTCGGCCTTGAGCCGGGCGATCTCTTCGGCGAGGTCGCCCGAGGCGACGCTCGCCTCGCCCCATTCGTCGACCGCGGTGAGCGTGCGTGAGAAGACCACCTTCGGGATCGCGTTCATCGGCGCCGCGGACGGGTGCTCCGCCACCGGCCAGAAACCTTTCATCGCGTCGTACGACGCCCGGCCCATGAGGAACGCGCCCGCCTCCCACAGCTGCCGGACATACTCCTCCTCCTGCGCGTCGTCGTCGATCGACTCCATGACGCTGCGCATCCCGTTCGTCGCACCGACGCTCTTGCCGTCGATCGAGACGTAATAGCTCAGGATCAGCTTCCGCCTGCTCTCTGTCATGAGAGCAGTCTGAACCCGGTACTTGTTTTTTGCAAGCACCCACATCGCGCCCAGACCACATCCGCGAGACTCCATCTCCGCGACGAGACTGCGCTCGAGAACTGCAGTCTCGTCGCCCAGTTGGAGTCTCGCGGACAGAGGGCGGGGTTAGAGGAGGGGCGGGATGCGGGGTCAGTCGTCGAACTCGATCTCGATGAAGCCGCCGACGATGCGGGTGCGGAAGGTACGCAGCAGAAGCGCCGGATCCGTGAAGCACTCCCCCGTGCCGAGGTCGTAGACCTCCTTGTGCAGCGGCGACGCGATCGTGGGCCGATCGCCGCGCGAGCCGACGATCCCGCGCGCCATCACCGGCGCACCGCCGGCGGGATCCTCGTGCTCGACCGCGTACAGCTCGCGCGGGGAGAGCAGGAAGAGCGCGACCTGCCGCATCCGGATCAGCACCGCCTCGCCCCACGACGGCTCCAGGTCGTCGACGCGGCAGACGCGCTCCCACCCGGAGCGCTCACCCGCGGCGCCGTGCAGGACCGGACCTGCGAGCGGCAGGGCGCGAGACGCGAGGGCCGAACCCGCGAGGGCCGGATCCGCGAGCGCGGGACGAGGAAGAGTCTGCGTGATCGTCATGGCCCGACGCTATGCGCCGTGTGTTTCCGGCACCGTCACGGCATGTGTCGGCCGCGTGAAAGACCGCTCACACGCACCCGCCGGGACTGTGTAACCGGCGACATCCGCCGGTTACATCGGCGAAACGGTCGGGAAACGGCATCGACCTACGCTCGGGATCCACCGACACGGAGGAGGGCACGCATGACGACCCGACGAACCCTGATCGCCGGGGGCGGCCCCGCCGCCCATCGCCTCGTGGAGGCCCTGGTCTCCCGCGGCGCCGGAGACCGGCTCATCACCGTCCTCGCCGAGGAGCCCCACCAGCCCTACGACCGCGTGCAGCTGAGCACGCGCCTCGCCGACCGCGACGCCGACCTCACCCTCGACCCGGGCTGCTGGGACGACCCCGCGGTGTCCCTGCGGATCGGCGAGAGGGCCGTGTCGATCGACCGCGCCGCCCGCACGGTCACCACCTCGAACGGCGCCGTGCTCGACTACGACGACCTCATTCTGGCGACGGGATCCGCGGCGCCCGTCCCGGACATCCCCGGATCCGATGCGGCCCTGGTCTACCGCACCCTGGCCGACGTGGACGCACTGATCGCCGAGGTCGCCGCACGCCGCGAGGGGCTCGGCCGGCCCCCGCGGGTCGCCGTCGCGGGCGGAGGACTGCTGGGGCTGGAGGCGGCAGGAGGCGTCGCCGCTCTCGGCGCCGAGGCCGTGATCATCCATTCCGGCGGATGGCTGATGTCGGCGCAGCTCGACGAGGGCGCAGGCCAGGCCCTGGGCAGGCTCATCGCGGCGCGCGGCATCGATCTGCACCTGGGCACGCGGCCGCAGCGGATCCTGTGCGACGACGACGGGCGGCCGACGACCGTCCGGTGCACGGACGGCCGCAGCGTCCCCGCGGACATCGTCGTGTTCGCGATCGGCATCCGCGCCCGCGACGAACTGGCCAGATCCGCAGGCATCGACACCGCGGAGCGCGGCGGGGTGATCGTCGACGACGCGTGCCGCAGCTCCGACCCTTCGATCTGGGCGATCGGAGAGGTGGCCGCGATCGACGGTCGCACGATCGGGCTGGTCGCACCCGCGAACGCCATGGCGGAGACCGTCGCCGACCGGCTGCTCGGCGGCGACGCGACGTTCACCACCGTCGACGACGCCACCAAGCTGAAGCTCTCCGGCGTGGACGTCGCGAGCTTCGGCGACGCCCTCGCCCGTGAGCCCGGCGCGCTCGAGATCGTGTACGCGGACCCCGCCCGCGGGCTGTACCAGAAGCTCGTCGTGAGCGACGACGCCAAGACCCTGCTGGGCGGGGTCTTCGTGGGCGACGCCGCCCCGTACGCGGGCCTGCGCCCGCTGCTGGGGCGGACGCTGGATGCCGAACCCGCCGCGTACCTGTCGGCGGCCGGCGCCGAGCCGCCATCCGGGGGCGCGCTGCCGGACGACGCTTTCGTGTGCTCGTGCAACAACATCACCGCGGGCAGCGTGCGCGGGGCGATCGCCGACGGCTGCCACGAACTCGGCGCGCTCAAGGCGTGCACCCGCGCGGGGACCCAGTGCGGATCCTGCGTCCCGCTGGTGAAGAAGCTGCTCGAGGCCGAGCTCACCGCCGTGGGCGCCACCGTGTCGCACGCGCTCTGCGAGCACTTCGACCAGTCCCGCCAGGAGCTGTTCGAGTCCGTCCGCGTGCTCGCCCTCACGAGCTGGGAGGACACGATCGCGCGGCTCGGACGCGGTCGCGGCTGCGACATCTGCAAGCCCGTCGTGGGCTCGATCCTCGCCAGCCAGCACGGCGAGTACCTGCTCGACGCGGGACGAGGGACGCTGCAGGACACCAACGACCGCGCACTCGCGAACATGCAGAAGGACGGGACGTACTCGGTCGTGCCGCGCATCCCCGGCGGCGAGATCACTCCCGAGAAGCTCGCCGTGATCGCCCGGGTGGCTCAGGACTTCGGGCTCTACACCAAGATCACGGGCGGCCAGCGGATCGACCTCTTCGGAGCACGGCTGGATCAGCTCCCGGCGATCTGGGAGCAGTTGATCGAGGCGGGCTTCGAGTCGGGGCAGGCCTACGGCAAGGCGCTGCGCAACGTGAAGAGCTGCGTCGGATCCACCTGGTGCCGCTACGGCGTGCAGGACTCGGTCGGCATGGCGATCGCGTTGGAGCTGCGCTACCGCGGGCTGCGCAGCCCGCACAAGCTCAAGTTCGGCGTCTCCGGATGCGCCCGCGAATGCGCCGAGGCCCGCGGCAAGGACGTGGGCGTGATCGCGACGGACAAGGGCTGGAATCTGTACGTCGGCGGCAACGGCGGTTTCCAGCCCGCGCATGCGCAGCTGCTGGCCTCGGATCTGGACGACGACACGCTGGTGCGCTACATCGACCGCTACCTCATGTACTACATCCGCACGGCGGACCGCCTGCAGCGCACGGCCCGCTGGATCGAGGAGCTGGACGGCGGTCTCGACCACGTGCGCGACGTGGTCGTGCACGACGCGCTGGGGCTCGCCGAGGAGCTGGAGTCGGCGGTGGCCGCGCACGTCGACGCCTACGAGGACGAATGGGCCGCGACCCTGCGCGATCCAGAGCGCCTCCGCCGGTTCCGGTCTTTCGTGAACGCGCCGACCCAGCCGGATCCCTCGATCGCCCGCGTCGCGGAGCGCGGCCAGCTGCGACCCGCGACCGCCCAGGAGCGCGCCGCCGGTGCGGTGCTGGTGGCCGGCCCCACGATCCCGGTCCGCACCGAGGAGCTCCCGTGACCGCGCGGGTGGGGACCGTCACGCTCGTCGGCGGCGGGCCGGGCGATCCCGAGCTGCTCACGATCGCCGCGGCGCGCGCGCTCGCGTCCGCCGATGTCGTGCTGTACGACCGGCTCGCCCCGCACGAGACCCTCGCCGAACTCGCGCCCCGCGCCGAGCTCATCGACGTCGGCAAGCGGCCGGGGCACCACCCGATCGCGCAGGAGGAGATCGAGCGGATGCTCGTCGCGCACGCACGAGGCGGCGCGGACGTCGTGCGGCTCAAGGGTGGGGATCCGTTCGTGTTCGGCCGCGGCGGCGAGGAGCTCGACGCGTGCCGGAACGCCGGCGTGCCGGTCCGGGTGATCCCCGGCGTGACGAGCGCGATCGCGGTCCCCGCAGCGGCCGGGATCCCGGTCACGCATCGCGGGGTCTCCCGCCTGTTCACGGTGGTCTCGGGACACGCGCCCCTCTCCCCCGCGGAGCTCGAGCATCTCTCCGGCCTCGCCGGCCTCGGCGGCACGATCGTCGTGCTGATGGGCGTCTCGAACCTCCCCTCGATCAGCGCCGGACTGCTCCGCAACGGAATGGCGCCGGACATCCCCGCCGCCGTCATCGAGCGCGGCGGCTCCGCCGAACAGCGCACGACCTTCGCGGATCTCTCCCGAATCCGCGAGACGGCCGAGCGCGCGGGGGTCCGATCCCCCGCGGTCATCGTGATCGGCGAGGTCGTGCGACGCGCCCTCCTCGGCGAGGCGGAGGCCCGAGCGGTCCTCGCCGATGCCGTCCTGCGCTCCGGGAGCGGCGTATGACATCGGCGGAGGCGCCCGCCGATCGCGCCGACGGGGCATCCGTCGCGGGCTTCCGACCGGATCAGCTGTCCGGCTTCCGCATCGGCGTGACCAGCGATCGGCGCTCGGCGGATCTGATCGATGCGTTCGAGCGCCGCGGCGCGACCGTGCTCCATGCGCCGACCGTGCGGATGCGGCCCGCCGAGGACGATGCGCCGGTCATCGCCGACACCCGGCGCATGATCGCCGCCCGCCCTGATGTGCTTCTCGCCACGACCAGCTACGGGATGCGGCGCTGGTTCGAGGTCGCCGACGCCGCCGGTCTCGGCGAAGCGCTGCAGGGCGCGGTCTCCGCATCGCGGATCCTCGTGCGCGGTCCGAAGGCGCGAGGGGCGGTCCGTGCCGCCGGGCTCGACGACGCCGGAATGAGCGACGAGGAGACCACGGCCTCCCTGGTCGACAAGACCATCGCCGAGTGCCCGAGGGGCGCGACGGTCGCCGTGCAGCAGCACGGACAGTCCGATGAGCGGCAGCTGCGCCGCCTGCGGGTCGCCGGGATGAGCGTGCTCACCGTCTCGCCGTACACCTGGTCGACCGACGAGGACGCGGATGAGCGGATCACGCGCCTGATCGACGCGGTCGCCGCGCGGCAGCTCGACGCCGTCACCTTCACCAGCGCCCCGGCCGTGGACGGTCTCCTCGCCGCGGCGCGCGCCCGCGGACGCCTCGACGAGGTCGTGCAGGCCCTGCGCGAGGACGTGGTCGCCGCGAGCGTCGGACCGGTGACGTCGGCGCCACTGCGCGACGAGCAGGTGCCCGTCCTGCAGCCGGATCGGTATCGCATGGGCGCGCTCATCCGGCTCGTCTGCGAGCACCTGGAGGATCGGGCGACGCTGCGCGTGCGCACTCGCCATGGCACGGTCGAGCTGCGCGGCAGCGCGGCCGTGATCGGCGACACGGCCGTGCGGCTGACCCCGGGTTCGGTGACGCTGTTCCGCGCCCTCGTCTCGGCCAAGGGCGCGGTCGTCTCGCGCCGCGCGCTCGCGGGTGCCCTCGACGGCGACGAGCACACGATGGAGGTGTCGCTCAGCAGGCTCCGCCAGACCCTGGGCGTGCCAGGGCTCGTCGCCACGGTCGTGAAGCGCGGCTACCGCCTGGACGTCTGACGTCGGAGCGTCACGGCACCGGAACCGCGGCGAGCAGCGCGGCGATGCGGCCCTTGCAGCCACCGCAGCCGGTGCCGGCCCTGGTGCAGCGTCCGATCTCCTCGACCGTGCCGGCCCCGCCGGCGGCCGCTTCCGTGATCCGCGCGGCCTTCACCCCGTTGCACCAGCACACCGTCGCATCGGGCCCGAGCGGGTCGTCGACCGGCACGGCACGGGCGTCGGCGGCATCGAGCCGGAGCAGCGCGGACGGTTCGACCGGCAGCGCCGCACCGCGCTCGAACAGCAGGGTGAGCTCGGCTCCGGCGTGCGGCTGCCCGACCGCAACGAAGCCCGACAGCTCTCCGTGACGGACGACGGTCTTCAGGTACGCGCCTCGGGCGGCGTCGACCCAGACGCTCACCTCCGCGTCCGGATCCCACGGCTCGGCGCCGTGATCCCCGCCCGACACGACATCGATCCCGGTCGCCTTGAGCATCACGACGGTCGGGCGCTCCCGCCCCGGCACCGCGGCGTCCCGCCCGATGCGCATCCCCGACGCCTCGGCACGCAGCCGCGCGGCGACGGCTGCGGCCTGTCGCCACCCGGGACCGATCAGCCCGCTGGGCGCCCCCGCGACACGACCGGATCGATCCGCGGCGGCCGGATCGGCGATCTGCGCGCAGTCCCCGATCGCGAACACGTCGGGGTCGGTCCAGCTCTGCAGCGACTCGTCCACGAGCACTCCTCGGGCGCACGCCAGACCGGCGTCGAGCGCGAGCTCGATGCGAGGACCGACGCCGCAGGAGAGCACGAGCATATCGCCGCGGAGATATGTCCCGTCGGCGCAGGAGATCCCGTCGAAGACCCGTCCCGCAGCGGTGTCGCGGAAGTCGAGGCCCTCGGCGCGGGCGTGCGCCGCCATGCCGAGCCCCGCCGCCCGCGCGGCCAGGGACAGCATCCGCCCGCCGGTCTCGTCCAGGTTGCGCGCCATCGGCGCCGGACCGTGATGCACGACCGTGACTCCGGCGCCGTGCTCGGCGGCGAGCAGAGCGAACTCCATCCCCAGGACGCCGGCGCCGAGCACGAGGATCCTTCCGCCCCCCGCCACGACAGGGGCGATCGCGTCGGCGTCGCCCAGATCGCGCAGCGCCGTCACGCCGGCGGGCAGCGCCGGCGGAGCGCTGCCCGCCGCGGCACCGCGTGCATGACGCGTGTCGGGAAGCCCGTCGAGCGTGGGGACGTTCGCGCGTGCGCCGGTGGCGAGCACGAGGCGGTCGTAGCGGACCTCGTCGCCGCGGGACGTGCGCACCCGCCTGCGGGCCCGGTCGATCGCGACCGCCGCCTCGGCGAGCCGGATCCGCACGCCGGCCCGCTGCGCGGCCGCGGTGTCGGCGACGTCGAGACGAGCCCTCGTGGCGGCGCCGACGGCGTATTCGGCGAGCAGCACCCGGTTGTAGGCGTCCTCGCCCTCGGCGCCGAGCACCACGAGGTCCACGCGACCCGCCTCGACCGCGGGCAGCAGCTCCTCGACGAACCGGGCGCCGACGGGCCCGTAACCGATCAGCACGACCCGCAGGACCCCGCTCATGCCGCGCTCCCGCTCTCGGAGGAGCGCTCCCGCGTGACGGTGACCGCGGTGCGCTTGAACTCCGGCATCCCCGACACCGGATCGACGACGGCCGCGGTGAGCAGGTTCGCGCACTCCTCGTCCGGGAAGTGGAACGGCAGGAAGACCGTGTCCATCCGGATGCGCTCGGCCAGCAGCGCGACCGCGCGGACGGCGCCGCGCCCGTTGCGCAGCACGATCGCGTCCCCCTCCGCGACGCCGAGGCAGGCCGCGGTCGCGGGATGCAGCTCGGCGCGCGCACGCGGCTGTGCGGCGGAGAGCTCTGGCACTCGCCGGCTCTGCGCGCCGGACTGGTAGTGCTCGAGCAGGCGTCCGGTGATGAGCGTCAGATCGGCGGAGGGCTCACCCTGGCCGACCGCGCGCGACACCGGAGTCGCCCCCGCGTCGCCGCGGTCGAGCTCCCGCGGACGGACCGCGATGAGCCTCGCCCGCCCGTCGGCGTGGCCGAACCGCTCCAGGAACAGCCGCGGCGTCCCGGTGGATCCGGTGGGATACGGCCAGTGCGCGGCGATCCCCTCCTCCAATTGGGCGTCCAGGAGCTCGTGGCTCAACCCCGAGTAGTCCGCGAGTCCTCCGGCGGAGGCGCGGGCGAGCTCCGCGAAGACGGCCGCCGGATCGGTCGGCCAGGCCGAGGGCGCGTCCAGCCGTGCGGCCAGATCGGCGAGGATCTCGAGCTCGCTGCGCACGCCGTCCGGCGGATCCAGCGCGCGGCGTCGGCGGATGATCCTGCCCTCGAGGTTCGTCATCGTCCCCTCCTCCTCCGCCCACTGGGTGACCGGCAGGACGACATCGGCGAGCGCGGCCGTCTCGCTCAGCACGAAGTCGCAGACCACCAGCAGGTCGAGCGCCGCCAGTCCCGCCCTCGTCCGGGCGACGTCGGGCCCGGAGACCACGACGTTCGCTCCGTGCACGAGCAGTGCGCGCACGCCGCCCCGCGCACCGAGCAGGCCGAGCAGCTCCACCGCCGGCACGCCGGGGCCGGGCAGCGTGGCCGGATCGACGCCCCAGACCGCAGCGACCGCGGCCCGGTGCGCGGGATCGGCGATGCGCCGGTATCCGGGCAGCTGGTCGCACTTCTGCCCGTGCTCGCGTCCGCCCTGCCCGTTGCCCTGACCGGTCAGGGTGCCGTATCCGGATCCCGACGTGCCGGGCAGACCGAGGACGAGCGCGAGGTTGATCGCCGCCGTGACGGTGTCGGTGCCGTCGATGTGCTGCTCGACGCCGCGCCCGGTGAGGATGAACGCGTTCCGGGATGCGGCGAGTCTCCGGGCCGTCGCGCGCAGCAGCGCGACCGGCACCCCGGTGGCCGCCTGCACCCGCTCCGGCCACCAGGCGGCCACGCTGCGTCGCACCTCGTCGACGCCGACCGTGCGCGCCGCGAGGTAGTCGAGGTCGGCGTGGCCCTCGGCGAGCACGATGTGCGTGAGCCCCAGCAGCACCACCAGGTCGCTGCCCGGTGCCGGTTGCAGATGCAGGCCGGCGCCGTCGGCGGTCAGCTGCGCGGTCTGCGAGCGGCGCGGATCGACCACGATCAGACCGCCCTCCGCGCGCGCACCCGCCAGGTGCGAGAGGAGCGGCGGCATGGTCGCCGCGGCGTTCGAGCCGAGCAGCAGGATCGCGTCGGCGCCGTCGAGGTCGTCGACGGGGAACGGCAGCCCCCGGTCGATCCCGAACGCCCTGTTGCCGGCCGCCGCGGCGGACGCCATGCAGAACCGGCCGTTGTAGTCGATGCGCGAGGTGCCGAGGGCGAGACGGGCGAACTTTCCGAGCAGGTAGGCCTTCTCGTTGGTGAGGCCGCCGCCCCCGAACACGGCGACCGCGTCCGGACCGTCCTCGCGCCGGATCGCGCGCAGCTGCGCGGCGATCCGGTCGAGAGCCTCGTCCCACGTCGCCGGCCGGAGCCCGCCCTGCTCCCGGATCAGCGGCGCCGTCAGGCGATCCGGCGTCGCGAGGAGCTCTACCGACGTCCAGCCCTTGGTGCAGAGTCCGCCCCGGTTGGTGGGGAACATCCGGGGTTCGACGCGCACCGGCGCAGGGCCCTGCGGGTTCGGCACGAGCGTCATCGCGCACTGCAGGGCGCAGTACGGGCAGTGGGTCGCCGCCGGCATCTCAGATCCGCACCCCGCGGCGCCGGCCGCGCAGGTGCACGGCGACGGTGACCGCCAGCAGCAGCACGTAGGCGGCGACGAACCAGCCGAGCCCTGCCGCGTAGCCGCCCGTCGCGGATTTGGAGAGACCGAGCGCCTGCGGGATGACGAATCCGCCGTAGGCGCCGATCGCGGAGACGATCCCCAGGGCCGCCGCCCCCGCGCGCTGCGCCGGCACGTCACCGGACGCCGTGTGCCCGTCGCCGGTGCCAGAGCGCAGCGCGAACAGCGTGGGGATCATCCGGTACGTGGCTCCGTTGCCGGCGCCGCTCGCGACGAACAGCAGCAGGAAGAAGCCGAGAAACAAGCGGAAGTCGCCGAGCGGCAGGGTGAGGATGACGCCGATCGCCCCGAGTGCCATGACGGCGAAGGCGGCGATCGTGATGGAGCTTCCGCCGAACCGATCGGCCAGGCGCCCGCCGAGAGGGCGGGCGAGGGAGCCGACCAGGGCGCCGACGAACGCGAGCGAGAGCGTGGCGCCGCCGAGCGGGAAGGCGCTGAACGCCGGGAACTGGTCGGCGATGAGCTTCGGGAAGACGCCGGAGAAGCCGATGAAGGATCCGAAGGTCCCGATGTACAGCAGGGCCATCAGCCACAGTTCCGGATAGCGCAGCGCTGCGAGCGACGCCTTCACGTCCGCCGTGGCGCTCGTGAGGTTGTCCATCCGGAACCAGGCGCCGATCGCGGCCACGAGGATGAGCGGGATCCAGATCAGGCCGGCGAACGGCAGCCCCAGCGTCGCCCCGGCTCCCAGCGTGATCACGATCGGCACCGCGAACTGGGCCACCGCCGCGCCGAGATTGCCGCCCGCGGCGTTCAGGCCGAGCGCCCAGCCCTTCTCCCGCTGCGGGTAGAACGAGGTGATGTTGGCCATGGAGCTGGCGAAGTTGCCGCCGCCGAGGCCCGCGAGCGCCGCGACGGCGAGCATCACGGGGAAGGGCGTGTGCGGATTCGAGACGCAGATCGCGAGCCCGGTGGCGGGGATCAGCAGGAGCAGCGCCGAGACGACGGTCCAGTTCCGGCCGCCGAAGCGCGGCACCATGAACGTGTAGGGGAAGCGCAGGGTCGCCCCGACGAGGCTCGGGATCGAGATCAGCCAGAACGTCTGCGTCACGGTGAAGGAGAAGCCTGCACCGGGGAGTGCGACGACGACGATGGACCACAGCTGCCAGACCACGAAGCCCAGGAACTCGGCGAAGATCGACCACCGCAGGTTCCGCCCGGCGATCGCGGCCCCGCCGTCGCGCCACTGACCGGTGTCCTCGGGATCCCACCCGGAGATCCAGCGCCCCGGCAGGAAGTCCAGCCCGGCGGACCGGGTGGCGGACGTGCTCGACGTGGCGGGGTTCGTTGCCGTGCTGGTCATCGCGGGCCTCCTCTGAGTGCGTGTGCGCTCACGCTGTCAGGCCCGTGTTTCGGCCGGTCGCGCGCCCGGTGACGCCCGTGTGTCGAAGTCCTCTCGTCTGCGGCGAGGCCGTGTGAGGCGGATCCGCACGCCGTCGGGTGCGGAATCCGGCTCTTGCCCCTGGGGGCACGCCGGTTGACTCTCGGCGCGCGATCGGATCCGGATCGTTGAGGCCGCTCCGGCGCGGGAACAGCATGGTTCCACGCCCCGCAGTCCGGCGGGGTCAGGGTCGAAGGAGTCCCAGAGTGTCCGATGATGTGACGATTGCCGATCCGGTCTCCGCGCCCGACGACGGGCTCGACGAATGGCGCACCTATGACGAGTTCGCCGCGGGGATCGACACCTACCGCCTGCCGAACATCGACCTCGACGGCACGTCCCTGACCCTCGCGCTCGACGGCGGCGGGACCCTCGCCCTGGACTTCGGCTCTTCGACGGGCTCGGGAGCAGGGCTCGTGACGTGGTCGGGCCTCGGCACCTCCGGCACCGACCCCTACGACGCGGTCGCGGTGCGCGACGACGTCGTCTTCGTGAACCTGCCGCTCGCGTCGCGCGAGCGCGAGGCCCTCACCGTCGTGTACTCCACCACGACCCACCGCGCCACCGTGGTCCGCTCGCGCATCGCCGCGGAGGCGGTCGAGGGGACCCCGCAGGTCGGCCAGGAGTTCTGGTCCGCCACGACCGGCGCCAGCGAGCCCGCGGGCGAGGTCCCAGGGCCCAGCCGCGACCTCATCGGCAAGCGCAACGTCTACCGGTACAGCCCTCACCACCTGTACGAGCACGTCTACATCTCCAGCCAGCGCTACGCCTGGCAGTGCCTCGAAGGCGTGCAGCGCGGACACGGCGACATGGACCTCTCCACGGTGTGGAAGTTCGCCGACGGCCTCTACCTGTTCTGCTTCCGCGAGTTCCGGATCGCGGTCGCGAGCGTCTGGCTGCACGACCTCGGCTACCAGCTGATGACGACCGGGATCTTCCTCGGCCTCAACGGCGATGGCGCTTCGGAGCACTCCCGCGGCGGCGGCCACATCTATCCGCTCGGCTCGGTCGCCTACCCCGACGCCCAGCCCGTCTGACCTCCGCCGATCGCCGTGAGCAGCCTCCCGCACGGCGGCCTCGCGGCACCAGCCGACCCCGCGACCCCTGAGGAGCATCCCGCCATGACCAATGCCGACATCATCCGAGCCCACTACGACGCCAGCGACCGCGGCAACGTGGACGGCATGCTCGCGCCGCTCCGCGACGACGTGCGCTGGACCGAGGCCGCGGGCTTCCCGTACGCCGGCACCTACGTGGGCCCCGACGCCGTGGTCGAGAACGTGTTCTCCCGCCTCCAGGACGACTGGGACGACTACACACTCGCGGTGGACGAGGTCGTCGACGGCGGCGACACCGTGATCGGGATCGGCACGTACTCCGGAACCTACAAGCGCACAGGGCGGTTCTTCGCCGCCCGCGTCGCGCACGTGTGGCGGCTCGAGGACGGCGAGGTCGTGGCCTTCGAGCAGTTCACCGACACCGAGATGGTCTCCCGCGCCACCCGCGACTGACCGCCGCAGCACGCACCACCGCACCGACCTGCACCACACCGCGGGGTCCGCCCCGCACCCGAGAAGACAGGAATCACATGAACAAGCGCATCACCGCCGCAGCAGCGCTGCTCGCCGCGGGAATGCTGGCCCTGGCCGGCTGCTCCGGCGACGGCGGCTCAGGCTCCGGCTCCTCCGACCCGATCGTCGTCGGATCCGTCAACACCATCTCAGGACCGGCGACCTTCCCCGAGGCGTCCCAGGCGGCCAAGGCCGTGTTCGACAAGTTCAACGCCGACGGCGGGCTGAACGGCCGCAAGATCGACTACAAGGCGCTCGACGACAAGGGCGACCCCGCCACCGCGACCGCGAACGCCCGTGAGATCGTCGGATCAGACAACGCCGTCGCGATGGTCGGATCCGCGAGCCTCATCGAGTGCGACCTGAACAAGAAGTACTACGAGCAGGAGGGGATCCTCTCAATCCCCGGCATCGGCGTCGACACGGGCTGCTTCGACAGCAAGAACATCTCGCCGGCCAACGTCGGCCCGTACAACGACATGACGCTGACCCTGCTGTACGGGTCGGAGCAGCTCAAGCTCGACAACATCTGCGTGCTGCTCGAGATCGCCGGATCCACCCGCCCCACCTACCAGGCCGCGATCGACAGCTGGACCAAGATCACCGGCAAGAAGCCCCTCTACGTCGACGACACCGTGCCCTACGGCGCGAGCGACTACACGCCCTACATCGTCAAGGCCAAGCAGGCCGGCTGCAAGGCCCTCGCGATCAACCCGGTCGAACCGGACGCGATCGGCCAGGTCAAGGCCGCCAACGCGCAGGGCTGGAACGACGTCACCTGGCTGTACCTGACGAGCGTCTACAGCGAGAACTTCGCCAAGGCCGTCGACAACGCCGGCGCCGGCATCTACGTCCCCGCCGAGTTCTACCCGTTCACCGAGGAGAACGACGTGAACAAGGACTGGCGTGACCTCATGACGAAGAACAACATCCCGCTGACCTCGTTCAGCCAGGGCGGTTACCTCGCCGCGACGCACTTCCTCACCGTGCTGAAGGGCATGAAGGGCGACATCACCCGCGAGACCGTCACCGAGGCGCTGAAGAACATGAAGCCGATCGACAACAAGATGATCGGCACGCCGTTCACCTTCGGCGTGCACAACACCGCCGGCTGGCCGATCGAGCTCAAGAGCGGCACCCACAAGTGGGAGAAGGTCTCGGACGACTGGCTCCGCATCCCCACCAAGTGATCCGACCCCGGGTCGTTGCGTCCTTCGTCTCGCTGCGCTCGCTCAGGAACCGGACAACGGTCCGGTCCTGAGCGAGGAGCGAAGCGATGAGACGAAGGGCGCTCAACGACCGGGAATGGACGAGAAGGAAGAAGCACCATGCTCGAAGGAGCCCTGGCAGGGCTCGCGGCCGGCGGCCTGTACGCCGTGCTCGGGGTCTGCCTCACCCTCATGGCCCGGCTGGTCCGGGTCGTCAACTTCGCCCAGGCGGCGACCGGGATGTTCGGCGGGTTCTGCGCCGTGTGGCTCGTCACCAAGGCGGGCATGCCGGTGTGGATCGGATCCGTCCTCGGCGTGCTGATCGGCGGCCTGCTGGCCGCCGCGATCGGCTGGATCGCGGCGACCTGGCTGTCCGAGGCCTCCACGACCACGCGCTCCGCGATGACGGTCGGGCCGCTGCTCCTGCTGATCTCGCTCTCGTTCATCCTGTTCGGCAACAAGCCGCAGCCGTTCGCGCCGATCATCGCGGGGCCCGCGTTCTCGATCGGCGGTGTGGTCATCAGCCAGGTCACGGTGTGGACGGTGGGCATGGCGGTCGTCGTCGCGCTCGGGGTGCACGTCCTGCTCACCCGCACCCGGATCGGCACCCAGCTGCGCGCGCTCTCCGAGCGCCCGACCACCGCAGAGCTGCTCGGGATCCGCTCCCGCCCGCTCTCGATCGCGGTGTGGTTCGTGACCGGCGTGATCAGCGCGATCGCGATCGTGATCGTCGCGCCCTCGCAGTCCAATGACGCGACCAGCCTGTCGATGCTCATCATCCCCGCCGCCGCCGCAGCCCTGCTCGGCGGCTTCAAGCGCCTCGGCCTCACCGTGGTCGGCGGTCTCGTGCTGGGCGTGCTGGGCGGACTCGTCGCGCAGATCAACGAGATCTCCCTCGTCCGCAACTTCCTCCCGTTCCTGTTCATCGTGGTCCTGCTGCTGTGGACCCAGCGCAAGGAGGTGTGGGATGCCGCACGCTGAGCCGCTCTCGCCCGCCCGCCCGTCCGTCCCGCTCCTGCAGAGGCCGGTCGTCCGCATCGTCTGGCCGTTCGCCGTCGGAGCGCTCGCGATCCTTGTCGGCCTCCTGCTCTCGAACGCCCTGCCGGGCTACTTCGTCTACCTCGCGATCAGCGCGGTCATCGCCGCGATCGCGATCATGGGACTCGGCGTCGTGACCGGATCCGCCGGCATGATCGCCCTGTGCCAGCTCACGTTCGCCGCGATCGGCGCCTGGATCGTGGCGCTCATGAACATCTGGCATGCGCCGGGCGGCTTCATCGTGTGGCTGATCCTCGGCGCACTCGTCGCCGGCGTCGCCGGAATCCTCGTGGGGCTGCCCGCCCTGCGCCTGCGCGGCGTGAACCTCGCCGTGGTCACCCTGGGCTTCGCCGCCGCGGCGGACGTCACGCTCGTGCAGATCCAGTTCCCCGGATCCGCGGACGCCATCTCGATCGACCGCCCCGCGATGTTCTCGAACGACAAGAAGTTCTTCTTCCTCTCGATCATCCTTCTCGTGGTGTGCGCGCTGATCGTGTTCTTCCTGCAGCGCAGCCGCTGGGGTGCGAGCTGGAAGGCCGTCGCGTTCTCCGAGCGCGGCACGGCCGCGGCCGGCCAGAGCGTGCAGGTCGCCAAGCTCACCGCGTTCGCGGTCTCGGCCGCGCTCGGCGGCGTGGCCGGGGGCCTGCTCGCCGGCCAGGTGCAGCTGCCGTTCGCGGCGAGCTTCACGCCTCTGCAGTCGCTCGCGCTGTACGTGCTGGCGATCATGAGCGGCGCGCACCTCATCGACATGGCGGTGTTCGGCGGCATCCTATGGGTCCTCGTGCCCGAGCTGCTCAAGCGCTGGCACATCCCGCAGGACTGGGGCTTCGTGATCTTCGGCGTGCTGGGCGTGCAGGCGCTCACGAGCGGCACGAGCCTCGGCCAGGGAATCCGCAACCTCCTCTGGAAGCGGCAGGACCGCAGGACCGCCAACGCCGCCCTCACCGCGCTGCCGGCGGACGCCTCCGACGACGCCGAGGAGATCCGCACGACCACCACGGCCACGCTGGATCCGGCCGTCCTGAGCGGCGAGCCGGTGCTGACCGTGGAGCACCTGACGGTCGAGTTCGGCGCCCTGAAGGCGCTCGACGACGTGTCCTTCTCCGTGCCGGAGGCGTCGATCATGGGCCTCATCGGGCCGAACGGTGCGGGCAAGTCGACCTTCGTGGATGCGATCAGCGGATTCCTGCCCAAGCACGGCGGCCGGGTGCTGCTGGGCGGCCGCGATCTGGCCGGCCTGTCCCCCACGCGTCGCGCCCGGCTGGGCCTGCGCCGCACGTTCCAGCAGGACAGGGTGCCTCCGCTGCTCACCGTGGGCGGGTACGTGCGCTTCGTCGCGCGGCGTCGGCTGTCCGCGGCCGACATCGAGGAGACGCTCGCGTTCTTCGGCTGCCCGCCCGCGCGGGCGCGGCTGTCGAGCGTCGACGTCGGCACCCGGCGCCTCGTCGAGGTGGCCGCCGCCGTGCTGGCGGGACCGCGCCTGCTCATCCTCGACGAACCCGCCGCCGGGCTCTCGCACGACGAGCACCTCGCCCTCGCCGCCCGGCTGCGCGAGCTGCCGCAGCGCTACGGCGTCGCGCTCATCATCATCGAGCACGACCTGGATCTGGTCCGCTCGGTGTGCCCGATGCTCACCGTGCTGAACTTCGGGCAGGTGCTCGCCACGGGCCCGCAGGACGAGGTGCTCGCGAACCCCGACGTCGTCAAGGCCTACATGGGAGAGACGGAGCTGCTGTCATGAGCGAACTGGTGCTGGACGGCGTCACCGTCAGCCGCGGCGCGGGACCGGTGATCTCCGACGTGTCGCTCACCGTGCGCGGCGGTGAGGTGCTCGCCCTGGTCGGCCCGAACGGCGCGGGCAAGACCAGCCTCATCGAGTCGATCTCGGGCGTCGTCGGCCACTCGGCCGGCTCACTCTCGCTCGACGGGGAGCGCATCGACAGGCTCTCCCGGGTGTCGCGCGCCCGCAAGGGGATCGTGCACATCGAGCAGGGCAGGGCGGTGTTCCCGTCGCTCACCGTGCGCGAGAACCTGTCGCTCACCGCGCGCACGCCCGCTGAGCTGGAGGCGGCGCTCGCGCCGTTCCCGGAGCTGGAGAAGCGCATCGACTCCGCCACCGCGCTGCTGTCCGGCGGCGAGCAGCAGATGGTGGTGCTCGCGCGTGCGTTCGCCGCGAAGCCCAAGATCCTGCTCATCGACGAGATGTCCCTCGGTCTCGCGCCCGTCGTGTTCATGCGGCTCGTGCCGATCGTGCAGTCGATCGCCGAGTCCGGTGTGGGGGTCCTGCTCGTGGAGCAGTTCACCCAGCTCGCGCTCGGCATCGCGCGCGAGGCCGTGGTCGTCGCCGGTGGTCGCGTGTCGTTCCAGGGCACCGCCGAGGACCTGCACGCGGATCCCCAGCTCCTCCACCGCGCCTACCTCGGCGGCTAGCTGTTCTCTCTCGCTGGACCACCCACTTCCGGGTCGTCCCCGTCAGCGCACGCTATGGGGTCCGCTGACGGGGACGACTCGGGTTTGGGGAGCGCTCCCGGGGGCGCGGGGGCGCGGACCGGGTGCCGGGTGTTGCCGAGCGGACGGGATGTTGCCGAGTGCACCGGACGTAGACGCGGCGATGCCGTGCGTCCGACAGCATGCCGTGCATTCGGCGAACAACCCCCGCGCGCGTCCCCCGCTTCCACACTTGGGGCGCCCCCACCTTCGAGTCGTCCCCGTCAGCGCACGCTATGGAGTCCGCTGACAGGGACGACTCGGAGGTGGAGCGGCTCGGAAGCGCGGGGCAAGCCGCGGAGCGGTGCGGGGCAGGACAGCGGGGCCGGGTG
>NZ_PCOW01000035.1:0-20930 GCF_002979495.1 Microbacterium sp. MYb64
GCCCCACCCCCGACGCCCCCTTCCACCTTCGAGTCGTCCCCGTGAGCGGACGCCAGGGGGTGCGCTCACGGGGACGACTCGGAAGTGGAGGGGCACACGGAGGAGCGAGCCTGACACAGGGCATCCCGCGGGGCGAGCCTGATCCGGGGTCCGCCGCGGGTCAATTCAGGCCGTGCTCGAAGGCGAAGACGACGAGCTGCACGCGATCGCGCAGGGCGAGCTTGGTGAGGATCCGGCTGATGTGCGTCTTCACGGTGGCCTCGGAGAGGAACTCGCGGGCGGCGATCTCGGCGTTGGACAGGCCCCTCGCGGCGAGCGCGAAGATCTCCTTCTCGCGCTCGGTGAGGTCGCCGTAGCTCGCCGGAACCGGGACCTGCGCAGGTGCCGCGAAGTGCGCGAACAGATCGCGGGTGGCCGAGGCCGCGATCACGCTGGATCCGGAGTGCACCGTGCGGATCGCCGCGAGCAGGAACTCGGGATCCGCGTCCTTGAGGAGGAAGCCGCTCGCCCCCTGACGGATCGCGCGCGCGGCCGCCTCGTCGAGATCGAACGTCGTGAGCATCACGATGCGCGGCGGATCCGCCTCCTCCAGGATGCGCGCGGTGGCGGTCAGCCCGTCCATGACCGGCATCCGGATGTCCATCATCACGACGTCGGGGCGCGTCGCGCGCACGACCTCGATGGCCTCCTGCCCGTCCCCCGCCTCGCCGACGACCTCGAGGTCGGGCTGCGACGCGACGAGCATGCGGATCCCGGCACGGAACAGCGCCTGGTCGTCGACCAGCACGACACGGATCATCCTGCCTCCTCGTTCCGCGCGATCGGATCCGCGCCTCCGGAAAGTCTGTCATCCCCCGCGCAACGCCACGACGCGGCGCGAGGACGCGGCGCGGCGCCGGGACCGCTCCGGCACAGCGCGGGAACTGCGGGCTAGGCGGCGGCCGGCCCGATCGGGAGCACCGCGCGCACCACGAAGCCCACCGCCTCGTGCTCCGCGCTGAGCGTCCCGCCGACCAGCTGCGCGCGCTCGCGCATGCCGATGAGGCCGTGCCCGCGCTCCGTGTGCGCCTGTCGCGGCGTCGGCGGCACGCCGTTGCGCACCGTGATCTGCACGTGGTCGGCGTGCCAGCCGAGCCAGACGTCGACGTCACCGGCGCCGTGCCGGATCGCGTTGGTCAGCGCCTCCTGGAGGATCCGGTACACGGCCAGCTGGATGCCGGCCGGGGGCTCGCCCGGCGGCATCGGGTCGACGGTGACGCGCGGCTCGATCCCGGCGGCGCGCACCTGCGTGTACAGCGTCTCCAGATCGGCGAGCGTGGGCTGCGGCCCCTGCCCCTCGCTGTGCCGCAGCTGCGCGAGCAGCAGTCGCACATCGGAGAGGGCCGCGCGCGCCGTCTGCCCGATCGTGGTCAGCGCCGCGGTCGCCTGCGCCGGATCCGCGGCTGCGGCATAGCGCGCGCCGTCGGACTGCGCGATCACCACCGCGAGCGAGTGCGCGACCACGTCGTGCATGTCGCGGGCGATCCGCACCCGTTCCTGCTCCGCGACGGCGACCGCCTCGGCCCGCACCTGCGCGTCGCGGGTGCGGCGGCCGTGCAGCACGACCCGCCACAGCAGACCGGCGCCCCAGGCCATGACCAGGGTGAGCACGGACACGGTCCCGAGGAGCACCGCGACCAGCGCGACGCGCAGTCCGGTCTCGGTGTCCTGGATGAGCGCCTCTTCGTTGATGAGCGACATGTAGCCGCCCGCGATGAGCCCGCCGCCCAGGGCCGAGGCGCCGCCGATCCAGAGCAGGCGCATCGATCCCCAGGCCGATGTCGCGAACACCACCGCGAGGATCGCGAGGTTGTAGGCACCGGGCGAGAAGCCGCACGCCATCTGCAACAGCGCGCCGAACCACGCCACGATCAGCGCGAGCACCGGAGAGAGCCGGCTGATCGCCGCCGCGCCCCACTGGATGACGGCGACCAGCAGCACGAGCACGATCGAGACCGCGCCGTCCGGGATCCAGCGGCTCATCGTGCCCGCCTCGAAGACGTACGTGAGGGGCAGCGTGAGCAGCAGGCCGATGGCGCTGCCCACGATGTCGAGCACGAGCCAGAAGCGCGGAATGGTGCGGATCACCCCCTCACGGTACGCGACCGGATCCGCCGGGGTCATCCGCCGGGAGATGTATCCCCGGGGCGGCGGCGGGACTCAGCGCCCGGCGGCGAGCGCGGCGATCGCGCGGCGGTCGGGCTTGCCCGACGCCAGCAGCGGCAGCGCCTCGACGGGGACGATCCGCGCGGGACGCGCCTCTGCGCCCACCTCGGTTGCGACCCGCTCCCGGGCGGCGGCGAGCAGCGCCGGCGCGGAATCGACGAGCCCGCCCCGCAGCGCGACCACGATCGCGGACCCCTGCCCCCAGCGCTCGTCGGCGATCGCCGCCACGACGGCGCCCTCAAGGCCCGCCACTGCGCGCACCGCGCGCTCGACCCGGTCCAGCGACACGTTCGTTCCGCCCGAGACGATGACGTTGTCGATGCGCCCGGTCACCGCGACCCTGCCGTCGGCCACGTCGCCGGCATCGCCCGTGCGGTACCAGCGATCGCCGGCCCCATCGGTGACGAACGTGCGCGCGGTCAGCTCGGAGTCGCCGAGATAGCCGTCGGCCAGCGTCGGGCCGGCGATCCGCAGCTCGCCGTCGACCGACGCGACGCGCACGTCGTCCAGTGCGACCCCGTCGTACACGCAGCCGCCCGCGGTCTCGCTGGATCCGTAGGTGCGCACGACGCGGGCGCCGAGCTCCGCGGCCCGCTCCCGGAGCACCGGCGCCAGCGCCTGCCCGCCGAGGAGCAGGGCCTCATAGGACGCCAGTGCCTCGCGCACGTCCCGGTCTTCGGCCGCGTCCAGCAGCGTCGCGAGCTGCGCGGGCACGAGCGACGCGTAGCGCGGCCCCGCACCCATGCCGCGCGTCGCCGCCGCGAACGAGGCCGGCGTGAACCGTCCCTCGAGCAGCACGGGCGCCGCGCCCGCGAGGTGCGCGCGCACGAGCACCTGCAGCCCGGCGACATAGCCGGCCGACAGGGCGAGCATCCACTGGCCGGATCCGATCCGCCGCGCGGTCGCCTCGGCGCTCGCGGTCAGAGCAGCGGCGGAGAGGACGACCCGCTTCGGGACACCCGTGGATCCGGAGGTCGCGATGACGACCGCGGTCCCGTCGGCGACGTCATCGCCGGGCCCCGGCGCGAATCCGAGCGCGAGGGGCGCCGTACCGTCGAGCGCCGCCGGCAGCCCCGCTCCGACCGCGACCGGATCCGCCCCGTCGACGGCGCGCAGCCTCATCGTCAGAAGTGCCAGGGGTAGGGGGACCAGTCGGGCTCGCGCTTCTCCAGGAAGGAGTCGCGGCCCTCGACGGCCTCATCCGTGCCGTAGGCCAGGCGCGTGGCCTCCCCCGCGAAGACCTGCTGGCCGACCAGCCCATCGTCCACCGCGTTGAAGGCGAACTTCAGCATGCGGATCGCGGTGGGCGACTTCGTCAGGATCGTCCTGGCCATCGCGATCGCCTCGCGCTCGAGCTCGGCGTGCGGCACGACGCGGTTCACCGCGCCCGCCTGCATGGCGCGCTCGGCGGAGTACTCCTCGGCGAGGAAGAAGACCTCGCGCGCGAACTTCTGCCCCGTCTGGCGGGCCATGTAGGCGGATCCGTATCCGGCGTCGAAGGATCCGACATCGGCATCGGTCTGCTTGAACCGGCCGTGCTCGGCGCTCGCGATCGTCAGGTCGCAGACCACGTGCAGCGAGTGCCCGCCGCCGGCGGCCCAGCCGGGCACCACCGCGATGACGACCTTCGGCATGAACCGGATGAGGCGCTGCACCTCGAGGATGTGCAGCCTGCCCGACCTGGCCTGCTGCTGCGTTTCGTCTCGCTCGGTCCCTGAGCCTGTCGAAGGGCGCTCAACGACCGTCTCCTCCGAGTCGGAGTACTTGTAGCCGTCGCGGCCGCGGATCCGCTGGTCGCCGCCGGAGCAGAACGCCCACCCGCCGTCCTTCGGACTCGGCCCGTTGCCGGTGAGCAGGACCACGCCGATCCGCGGATCCTGCCGGGCCTCGTCGAGAGCGCGGTACAGCTCGTCGACCGTGTGCGGCCGGAAGGCGTTGCGCACCTCGGGCCGGTCGAAGGCGATACGGGCGATCCGTCCGTCGTTCGAGACGTGCGCGGTGATGTCGGTGTACTCCCCCGCGCCCGGGGCGAGCATCCACTCGGCGGGATCGAACAGGTCGGAGACGGGCTTCTCGGTCACGGATCCAGCCTATTCCGGGTCCCGTCCGTCGCGGACCCGCTCAGGCCTCGCGGGCGAGACCCAGCTTGCGGTAGGCGTCGAAGAGGATGCCGATCAGGATCCCGCCCAGCACGGCCGTGATCGAGATGTTCACGATCTGCACGATGTCCGCGGTCGGCGTGCTCGCGGCCTGCATGCGCGCCATCAGGTCGGGGGCGATCACGGCGCCCCGCCAGATCAGCACGATCGCGCCGAGCATCGCGATCAGACTCGCCGCGATGCTCACGGCGGCGAGCGGCGCGTTCCACCGTCCGCGCACGGCGACGAACGCCTCCACGACCAGCCCGATCAGGAGCAGGCCGAACCACGCCGTCATGACCCAGGGCCAGAGGCCCGGTGCCAGGACGTGCACGTGGTCGTCGCCCCACCCGACGGTGCGGTCCCAGATGACGGAGCCGATCAGGGTCACGGTCAGGACCGCCATGCCGATCAGATCCGCCATCCGCGCGCCGAGGATCACGGTGCGCGGCAGCTTCTCGGGAGTCCATTCGAGCACGGTGTCGCCGGTGGATCCGAGACGCTCCAGTGCGGCGAAGACGAGGGTCGTCCAGAACGCGACCTGGATGCCGGACATGAGGATCGTGGGGATCATCGCGCCGATCACCGCGCCGACATCGCCTCCGCCGATCGCTCGGATCATCCCCGCGATCACGGCGGCGACCGGGACGACGATCGCCAGGAGCAGACGCAGCAGACGGAGCCACGCGGCGTAATAACGGGGTCCGATCAGCACGAGTGGCCTCCCGGAGAGCGACGCGGCGTAGGCGATGGGGTCGCCGAGCTCCGCGATCACGGCGTACTCCGCCGCCGCCGCTTCCTCGCCGGCGGCGATACGGCCGTCGACTTCGTCCGCGATCGACGCGCGCAGCTCTGCGGAGACCTCCTCGCGATCGGCGACGGGAACGGACCGCGCCACCGCGGTCACGTAGCGCTGGGCAAGGGTCGTGTCGGTGTCCATGATGTTCTCCTCCAGGAGGTCAGGGAAGATTCTTCGCGGCGGCGGCGATGGCCTGCACGTCGCGGGTGAGGGTGTCGGCCAGGCGGTGCCCGGCGTCGGAGGTGCGATAGAACTTGCGCGGTCGCGCTTCCTCGGTGTTCCACTCGCTCGCGAGGTAACCCTGCTTCTCGAGGCGTCGCAGCAGCGGGTAGAGGGTGTTGGAGTCCGTCGGGAAGCCGGCGGCGCTCAGCTGCTCCAGCAGGCCGTAGCCGTACCCGGGCTCGCGCAGCAGTCGCAGGCTCGCGAGCACGACCGTGCCGCGCCGCAGCTCCTGCAGGTGTCCGTCGAACTCCTCGTCGCTCATGTTCAACACAATATTGTGCGTCGCACACTATTGTCAATGACACGAGCCTGTCCGTCGCACTCGCATAGCGTGGAGGTATGACGATCGAGATCCAGCCCGTCGACGCCTTCGACGCCCCGGCCGTGGATGCCTGGTGGGAGGCCTACGCGGCAGCCCGCCGCGCCGACCTCGGCGAAGATGCGACAGCCTGGTCGCTCGAGGAGAGCCGCACAGAGCTGCAGCAGGAGTCCGCCACGTTCCACCGCCAGGCGTTCACCGCGACGGAGGACGGCGTCGTGGTGGGATCGGCGTCGCTCGCCCTGACCTTGAAGGACAACCTGCACGTGGCCGCCGTGGGCGTGAACATCCCGCCGCAGCATCGACGCCGCGGCGTCGGATCCGCCCTCCTCTCGGCTCTCGAGGACGAGGCGAAGCGAGCGGGCCGCACCACGATGCGCGCGGACATCTTCTGGTCCTCGTCCCTCCCCGCGGATGGGGCGGGCGCCGCGAATCGCGAGTTCGCGCGTCGGCACGGATACGACATCGCGCTCGGCGACCTGCAGAACCGACTCGACCTGCCGGTCGCCGACGGTGTCATCGATGCCCTGATCGCCGAGGCGCCGGCGGACGGATACCGGATCCGCAGCTGGGTCGGGCCGGTCCCCGAAGAGTTCGTCGGCGAGTGGGCGGTACTGGACGCCAGCCTCGACACCGAGGC
This sequence comes from Microbacterium sp. MYb64, assembly GCF_002979495.1. Classification (NCBI taxonomy): domain Bacteria; kingdom Bacillati; phylum Actinomycetota; class Actinomycetes; order Micrococcales; family Microbacteriaceae; genus Microbacterium; species Microbacterium sp. MYb64. Next base: position 6,324 of record NZ_PCOW01000035.1, read on the forward strand.
GCCCACCGGCGATCTCGACATCGAGGCCGCGTCCGCCGATGTGCAGGACTTCCGCGCCGACGAGGCGATGCAGGCTGCGCAGAACCGCACCTCGTTCGGTGCGATCGCGATCGCGCCGGACGGGCACATCGCCGGGTACACGCAGGTCGTGGTCTCCGGCGACGACGGGAAGGCGTATCAGTGGGGCACTCTGGTGCGCCGCGAGGACCGCGGGCACGGGATCGGTCTGCGCATCAAGTTGGAGAACCTGCGCGCATTGCAGCAACTCTCCCCGCAGACACCGCACGTCTACACCTTCAACGCCGAGTCGAACGAGCACATGCTGGCGGTCAACACCCGCCTGGGCTTCACGATGGTCGCCCGGATGGCCGAGCTGCAGAAGCGGCTCGGCTGATCCGCGGGTGCATGATGGGGGCATGACCGACCTCCCCGCGCTCCCCGAGATCCTCGACACCGCGCGGGTGGTCGCGCTTCCGATGCACACGCGGTTCCGCGGGGTGGACGTCCGCGAGGCGCTGCTGTTCGAGGGGCCGGAGGGCTGGGCCGAGTTCTCGCCGTTCGCCGAGTACGGCGATGCCGAGGCATCGACGTGGCTGTCGGCGGCGATCGCGGACGCCTGGCATCCCCGCCCCGCCGCGGTGCGCGAGGGGATCCGTGTGAACGCGACGATCCCGGCCGTGCCCGCGGACCAGGTCTCCGGGGTGCTCGCACGCTTCGACGGCTGCCGCACGGCGAAGGTCAAGGTCGCCGAAGCCGGGCAGAGCCTCGCCGACGACCTCGCCCGTGTCCGCGCGGTGCGCGCCGAGATGGGGCCGGAGGGCCGGATCCGCATCGACGCGAACGCCGGCTGGAACGTCGACGAGGCCGAGCGCGCGATCCACGCCCTCGCCCCCTTCGACCTGGAGTACGCCGAGCAGCCCTGCGCGACCGTCGAGGAGCTCGTCGAGCTGCGCGAGCGGATCCGCTACCTGGACATCCCGATCGCGGCGGACGAGAGCGTGCGCAAGGCGACCGATCCGCTCGCGGTCGCCCGGGCCGGAGCCGCGGATCTGCTCGTCATCAAGGCGCAACCGCTCGGCGGCATCGAGCGCGCGCTGCGGATCGTCGCGGAGGCGGGACTGCCCGTGGTCGTCTCGAGCGCGCTCGACACCGCGGTCGGCCTCTCGCTCGGCGCCGCGCTGGCAGCAGCGCTGCCCGTGCTCGACCACGACTGCGGACTCGGCACGGCGTCGCTGTTCGCCGACGACGTCGCGGATGCCCGCCCGCACGGCGGCATGGTCTCCGCGGCCCGGGTCGTCCCCGATGCGGCCGCGCTCGCCCGCCTCGAGGCCCCCGCAGAGCGCCGGGACTGGTGGTTGGACCGCCTCAGCCGCTGCCACGGGCTGCTCGCCGCCGACGGTCGCTGACCCCGGATACGGTCCGGTCGGTGTCGTTTCGGGGCGCGCTCCGCCTGGTTTCGGGGCGCACTCCGCCGGTTCGGGGCGCGCGACCCACGGAATCCGTGCCATCACGCGCCCCAAAACGAGGGCGCACGCCCCAAACCCGGAATCGCCTCGCCATGCGCCCCGGCCCCTCAGCGCACGGTGCCCTACGGTTCGGGGCGCGTCCCCACCGTTTCGGGGCGCACTCCGCCGGTTCGGGGCGCACCACACCCGGAATCCGTGCCGTCACGCGCCCCAAAACGAGGGTGCACACCCCAACATGACCTCCCCGAGCATCGAGCACACTCCGGTGTCACTGGTTTCGGGGCGTCCACGCCTGGTTTCGGGGCGCACTCCGCCGGTTCGGGGCGCACCACACCCGGAATCCGTGCCGTCACGCGCCCCAAAACGAGAGCACGCGCCCCAAAACGAGAGCACGCGCCCCAAACAGGAGCTGCCCGCCGCCTCACCCGAGCAGCAGTGACACCATCCGGCCGAGCTCGACGCTGCCGGTGCGGCGGAGCTGGGCGTCGTCCTTGCCGGCCATCGCGCCGCGCACGGTCGTGCCCTCCCAGATGATCAGCAGCATGCGGGCCGCGACCTCGGAGTCGACCCGCAGCGTGATCGTGCCGGTCGCGGCGATGTCATCGATGATCCGGGCGATGCCGGCGACCATCTCCTGCTCCTGCTTGAGATAGGCCTTGCCCCACGCGTGATCCCGCAGGGCGCGGAGGCGGATCTCGCTCAGCAGCATGACGCCGAGACGGTCGTCGCTGCCGGTGTCCATCACCTGCTGCACGAGCGTCGTCGCGTCGCAGTCCTGGGCGAGCGCGCCGGCCTCGTTCAGCTCGGTCACCCGCGCCCGCACGGCCGTCAGCCGCTCAGCGGACACGGTGCCGGCGAGTTCGAGGAACAGCTCGTCCTTCGACTCGAAGTTCGAATAGAACGCACCGCGCGTGAAGCCGGCGCGCTCGCACACGGCCTCGACGGTCGCGCCGTCCAGACCTTCCTCGGCGAACACCAGCGCCGCCGCCTCGAGCAGCCGCGCGCGCGTGTTCTCCCGGCTTCTGGTCGCACTGCCGGTCATCCGCACCTCCTGCGGGCCCAGGGCCCGCGATTCACATCCCGCGCACAGACTATCCCGGCGCCGTCGTCTTACGATACAAGCACGTATCGAATACACCAGTGTATCGAACCCGCCCGCACTCCCTCCGGAGGAAACCCGTGTCGACTCTCCTCTCCTCGCTCGGCCGCTGGTCGTTCCGGCACCCCTGGCGCGTGCTCGTGGCCTGGCTGCTGGTGCTCGGCATCGCCGGCGGCGCGGCGCTCGCCCTCGGCAAGGGCACGGACAACGCGTTCACGATCCCCGGCACGGAATCGCAGGCGGGTCTGGAGCAGCTCGAGCGCACCTTCCCCCAGGTGAGCGGCACGAGCGCGCAGTTCATCGTCGTGGCCGCGGACGGCGACAGCGTCACCGACCAGGACTACAAGACGCCGATCGAGCGGACCGTGACCGACCTCGGGAAGGTCGACGGCGTCCTCGCCGCCACGAGCCCCTACGACGAGCACGTCACGGGCATGGTCTCCGACGACCGTTCCGCGGCGATCGTGCGCCTGCAGTTCGACGGCCAGGCCTCGGACGTCTCGGCCGCCACCAAGGACACGCTGCGCACCGCGGTGAGCGACCTCGAGAAGGAACTGCCGCAGGGCTCGCACGCCGTGATCGGCGGCGACCTCTTCTCGATGTCGATCCCGGCGATCTCGATCACGGAGGGCATCGGCCTGGTCATCGCACTGCTCGTGCTGATCGTGACGTTCCGCTCCTTCGTCGTCGCGGGCATGCCGCTGCTCACGGCCGTGCTGGGCGTGGGCGTCTCGATGGCCGCGATCTTCGCCGCCACCGCCTTCGCCTCGGTCTCCTCGACCACTCCCCTGCTCGCGCTCATGCTCGGGCTCGCGGTCGGCATCGACTACGCGCTGTTCATCGTCGCGCGACATCAGGACCAGGTGCGCGCGGGGGTGGATCCGGAGGAGTCCGCCTCGCGCGCGACCGGCACGGCGGGATCCGCGGTGGTCTTCGCCGGCATCACGGTGCTGATCGCGCTCATCGGCCTCGGCTTCGCCGGGATCCCGTTCCTCACCACGATGGGCATCGCGGCGGCGGTCGCCGTCATGATCGCCGTGCTGATCGCCGTGACGCTGACTCCGGCCATCCTCGGCTTCCTCAAGGGCCGCGTGGCCGGCCGCGCCGCCAAGCCCCGGCGCCCCCGACAAGGTCAGACCGAGGCAGCCCCGCGCCGCCCGTTCTCGGAGCGCTGGGTGGGCGGCGTCACCCGGCACCCGGTGCTCGTCGCGCTCGCGATCGTCCTCGGGCTCGGCGTCGTCGCCATCCCCGCCGCGAACCTCGCGCTCGCGCTGCCGAACTCCGGCGTGCAGCCGCAGGGGTCCGAGGCGCGGGAGAACTACGACCTCACGGCCGAGCACTTCGGCCCGGGATTCAACGGCCCGCTCATCCTCACCGGCACGATCGTGACGTCGACGGATCCGGTCGGTCTCATGAAGGACCTGGGCGATGCGGTCGGCAAGCTCCCCGGCGTCGCCGAGATCGCCCTGGCCACCCCGAACCAGACCGCCGACACCGGCATCGTCCAGGTGATCCCCACGACCGCGCCGGACGCCCCCGCCACCGCCGACCTCGTGCGCGAGCTGCGTTCGCACCATGACGAGTGGCTCAAGAAGTTCGGGATCGACGTGAAGGTCACCGGGTTCACGGCCGTCGCGATCGACATCTCCGACCAGCTCGGCGCCGCACTGCTGCCGTTCGGGATCTTCGTGATCGGCCTGTCGCTCGTGCTGCTGACGATCGTGTTCCGCTCGATCTGGGTGCCCGTCACGGCGGCGCTCGGTTACCTGCTCTCGATCGTGGCCGCGTTCGGCGTGGTCTCCGCGGTCTTCGAGTGGGGCTGGTTCGCCGACGCCCTGCACGTCGCACGGGTGGGACCGATCATCAGCTTCATGCCGATCATCCTGATGGGCGTGCTGTTCGGGCTCGCCATGGACTACCAGGTGTTCCTCGTCTCGCGGATGCGCGAGGACTACGTGCACGACGCGGGGTCCCGCAGCGCCGACCGCGCCGAGCGCCGGACCGCCGCACTGCGCGCCGTACGAGGAGGCTTCACCGGATCCGCGAAGGTCGTCACGGCCGCGGGACTCATCATGTTCGCGGTGTTCGTGGCCTTCGTGCCCGAGGGCGACTCCTCGCTCAAGCCGATCGCGCTGGGCCTCGCCGCGGGCATCGCGATCGACGCGTTCCTCGTGCGGATGACCCTGATCCCCGCCCTCATGGCGATCCTCGGCGAGCGCGCGTGGGAGATCCCCGCGTGGCTCGAGAAGATCCTGCCGAGCGTCGACATCGAGGGCGAGGCGGTGGAGCGCGAGCGTCACCTGGCCGCCTGGCCCGGTGACGACTCCGTGATCGCCGCCGACGGGCTCGCCGTCCCCGGCGCGACAGACGGACTCGACCTGCGGGTGCCGGCCGGATCCGCCCTCGTGCTCACCGGAGGCGATGGAGCGGTGCGCCGCGCCGTCGCGCTGGCCCTCACGGCGCGCGTGCCCTCCGAGGGACGTCTGCGCGTAGCAGGGCATCTGCTGCCGGGACGCGCGGCCTGGGTGCGGGCGCACGTCGGCTGCGTGATCGTGGACGGCGGGACGGATCCGCTGCGCGAACTGCGCGAAGCGCTCCGCGGCCGCACCACGCTCGTGGCGATCGACGGAGCCGACCGCCTCACCCTCGCTCAGAGCGAGCAGGCCGTAGCCATGCTGCGCGATGCGGCCCGCCGTGGCACGCTCGCCGTGCTCGCCACGGCAGCCGACGCCTCCGCCGCCGCACGGCTGCTGACCGACGCCGGGTGGGCGGATCCGCAGATGCGGGACCTCGACCACCCGCCCGCCGCGCCCGCACCCCTCACGGCCTCCGACGCGCCCACCACCGACCTCGACGAGGTGACCGCATGACCAACCGCCTGTCCGCGCTGATCGAACGTGCCCGTACGCACAAGCCGATCACCGCCCTCACGCTCATCGGCGTGCTGCTGCTGCCCGCCGTCCTCGGCGGCGTGCTCGTCGCCGCGCTGCAGGATCCCACGCAGCGCCTCGACACCATGACCGCCGCGATCGTGAACGACGACGAGCCGGTCACGGTGAACGGTCAGCTCGCCCCGCTCGGGCGCCAGTTGTCGGCGGGTCTCGTCGACGGCACCGGGAAGAAGGACGAGAACCTCACCTGGGTGATCTCGAACGAGAAGGACGCCGCGGCGGGCCTCAAGGACGGCACCTACCAGGCCGTCGTGCGGATCCCGAAGGACTTCTCCGCCGCCGCGGTCTCGGGTGGCAGCGCGGTGCAGGATCCGGCGAAGTCCGCCGAGAAGGCGACGATCTCGGTGACGACCGCTCCGCAGGCACGCGCCGCGGACGGTCTCATCGCGAACCAGATCGCCGCGACCGCCGCGTCGACGATGGGCAGCGAGATCTCCAAGAGCACGCTGCAGAACGTGCTCGTCGGCTTCGGCACCCTGGGCGACAAGATCGGCGAGGCGGCGGACGGCGCCGACAAGCTCGCCGCGGGCGCCGCCTCCGCCGCAACCGGAGCCGCAGCGCTCCCGGACGGAGCGACCAAGCTCGCCGACGGCGCGGGCCAGCTCGCCGACGGCGCCTCGCAGCTCTCGAACGGCCTCGGCACGATCGCGAACGGCATCACCTCGGCGCAGACCGGTGCGAACCAGGCAGGCGCTGGACTCGCGCAGGGTGCGGATGCGCTGCAGGCGCAGGGGCTCGTGCCGGATGGAGTCAGTGGTGTCGCGGGTACTACGAAAGCCAAGGCCGACGCGGCCACGGCCGGCGCGGTCACGGTTGAGCAATCGCTGAGCGCACTCGTCACGACCTGCTCCGATCCCAACAACAACGTGCCGGCCACCTTCTGCGATGAGGTGAAGACTGCCTCGGGTCAAGCCGAGACCGCGGTGACGAGAGCCGGCACCGCCTCTGTTTACGCCGACAACACGGTGACCGCGCTCTCCCAGTTCAACACCGCCGCCACCTCCACACTCGCCGACAAGTTCCGCACCGCGGCCGACGGCGTCAACCAGCTCGCCGCGGGGCTCGGCCAGCTGGCCGATGGCACGTCGCAGAGCGCGATCGGCGCGGGCAACCTCGCGACCGGCGCCACCGGGCTGCAGTCGGGGGCGACCCAGCTCGCCGATGGTGCGACGCAGCTGGGCACCGGCATCGGGTCCCTCGCGACCGGCACGTCGAGCCTCGCCTCGGGCCTGCACCAGGCGGCGGACTCGCTGCCGAAGCGCACCGACAGCCAGGCATCGTCGCTGGCCTCCGTCGTCGCCGATCCGGTGAAGGCCGACACCTCGGGCGGCATGTTCGGCCCTACGGCGATCCCGCTGCTCGCGGCCGTCGTGCTCTGGTTCGGCAGCCTGGCCTCGTTCCTCGTGATGCGGGCGTTCACCGCGCGGGCGCTCACCTCGCGCCGCGCCTCAGCATCGCTCGCCCTGCGCGGATTCGCCCCGGCCGCCGCGATCGGCGCCGCACAGGGCCTGCTGGTCGCGCTCGTGGTCGAGATCGTCGCCAAGTACGATCCGTCCCGCTGGTGGGGCTTCGCCGGCGTCGCCGTGCTCGCCGGCATCGCGTTCGCCGCCGTGAACCAGGCCCTTGTCGCCGTCCTCGGCGGGATCGGCCGCTGGATCTCCGCCGTCATGGGCGTGGCCGCGCTCGGCGCGGGGATCATCTCGACGCTGCCCGGATGGCTCGCCACGATCGCCGGGTTCCTGCCCACGTCCCCCGCAGCGACCGCGCTGCTGGGCGAGGAGGGCACAGGCGCCGCGATCGCCGCGCTCGCGGTCTGGGCCGTGCTCGCCCTGATCGCGACGACGCTGGCCGTGACGGCCCGCCGCACGACCTCGGTCCGGGCGGTGCTGGCGCCGGCGATCTGATTCCGGAAGCGGCAGGCGCGGCCCCACCTCCCCCGGGGCCGCGCCTGTCTTCCGTTTCCGGGTGCTTCCGGCTTCAGGGTGTCGCCGTGCGGATCCTGACCTCGCGCTCCATGCGCTTCTCGTGGCGCTGCCGCCCCTTGATGGCCTCGGCCTCGCGGGTCTTCGGCGGGGCGTTCGTGACGAGCTGATCGAGCATCCGCCGGGTCGCCAGCGCGATCTCGTCGATCGCCTGCTCGAACGCGGGGGTGTTCGCGCGCGACGGGTGCGTGGATCCGCTCACCTTGCGGACGAACTGGAGCGCGGCCTCCCGCACCTCGTCATCGTTCGTCGGCGGCTCGAAGTTGTGAAGGCAGCGAATGTTCCGGCACATGCCGCGACGATAGCCCGAATCCGCGATTCAGGAAACGGCCGCGAGCGCGAGCACGGCCACTCCCACCGTGGCCGTCGCGGCGCCGAGCCCCCAGAGGGCGAAGCGCCCCCACGGGATGGACACCCCGAGCGCGGTGACGCGGTGGTGCCACAGCAGGATCGCGAGCGAAGCCCAGGGCGTCACGAGCGGTCCGAGGTTGACGCCGATGAGCAGCGCCATGAGCGCGACCGGGTCATGCGAGGCGATCGGCTCGAGCACGAGGTAGGCGGGGAGGTTGTCGATGCCGTTCGCCGTGAGCGCCCCGATGCCCGCCACGCGCAGCAGTTCGAGCGCGTCGTGCCCGGTCGCAGCGAGCGGCGAGAGCAGCGCCGCGAGCCCGCGCACATGGGCCGTCTCGACGATCACGAAGAGCGCCGCGGCGAGTCCCAGAGCCTGCCACGGGACCAGACTCAGCCGCAGCGCGCGGCGCCTCCGGAAGGCGAACAGCACGATCAGGATCAATGCGGCGACCGAGGCAGGGATCCACACGTCCCGCACGAGGGCGAGCAGCGGCAGCAGGGCGACGAGCACGACGGCCGAGACGAGGAACAGCACGCGGTCGGAGGGATCGGCCCGCACCGGTGACGCGTACCGCTCGAACAGCGTGCGACGGTGCGCGAGCGTGAGGATCACGACGGGCACGAGCACGCCCGCGAGCGCGGGTGCCCAGCTCAGCGCGAGGAAGGCGAGCGGATCGGCGCCGATGGCCGGAGCCGCCAGCAGGTTCGTCAGGTTCGACACCGGCAGCAGCAGGGACGCGGTGTTGGCGAGCCACACGGTGGCGAGCGCGAAGGGCAGCGGAGAGACGCCCACGCCCTGTGCGAGGAGCACGACGACCGGCGTGACGATCACGGCGGTCGTGTCGAGCGAGAGGAAGATCGTGCTGACCACGGCGAGGAGGACCACCGCCGCCCAGAGCGCGATCACCCTGCCGCGCCCCCAGCGGGCCAGATGCTGCGCGATGACGTCGAACACGGCGGCATCCCGCGCGAGCTCGGCGACGATCGTGATCGCGATCACGAAGCCCAGCACCGGCACAGTGCGTCCCGCCAGCGCCCCGGCATCGGCGAGCGGCAGGAGGCCGCTGATCACGACGCCCGCGGCGACGAGCGCCAGGGCGATCACGGCGAGCGCGCCGGGCCGCAGCCAGGCCCGCCGAGCGCTCACCGCCTGTCCTGCGAGGTCGAGCCGCTCAGCTCAGGCCCGAGTAGACGTGCAGGCCCTTGAAGAACAGGTTGACGATGGTGAAGTTGAACAGCACCGCGGCGAAGCCCACGATCGACAGCCAGGCCGAGCGGGATCCGCGCCAGCCGCGCGTCGCACGGGCGTGGATGTAGCCCGCGTAGAGCACCCAGATGATGAACGTCCAGGTCTCCTTGGTGTCGAAGCCCCAGTAGCGGCCCCAGGCGTCGTTGGCCCAGATGGATCCGGCGATGAGGGTGAACGTCCAGAAGATGAAGCCCACGGTCGCGAACCGGTAGGCGAGGCCCTCCAGGCGCTCCGAGGAGGGCAGCGTGGCGAGGAAGCGCGGACCGGCCTTGGGGGCCTCCGCGAGCACCTTCGCCTCGCGGCGCGCCTGCATGAGCTGGAACACGCTGAGCGCGAAGGCGAGCGCGAAGAACGCGGTGCCGAGCGATGCCACGAACACGTGGATCACCAGCCACACGCTCTTGAGCGGGTCGGCGAGCGGCACGACCTCGACGTAGAAGCCGGTGGCGGCGCCGCCGAGCAGCACTACGACGAGCCCCACGATGAAGGTGCCCAGGTACTTCAGGTCGAACCAGATGTTCACGCCGATGTAGACCGCGATGATCAGCAGCGTCCCCGTCATCGAGAACTCGTACATGTTCGACCACGGCACGCGGCCTGCCGCCACGCCGCGCAGCACCGTGCCCGCCAGGTGGAAGAGGAAGCCGAGCGTGGTCAGCGCGGTGCCGATTCGCGCCATGACAAAGCGCTGCGGGGCCGATGCCGTCTTACCCGCGCCGCCGGAACCGGTCGCGCGAGCGGCCGAGGAAGCCGATGCGCCCACGGCCGCGCCGACGAGCTCGCGCTCGGGCACGACGGCCTTGGCATCGGCCGCGACCTGCGAGCGCTTGGCCAGGTCGAACGCGTAGGCGATGAAGGCCGCGGCGTAGATCGCGACCGCGGTCCAGATCATCAGGATCGACAGGGAGTCGAAGTTCATGCTGTCAGCCTACTTTCCGCTATCGGTCGCTGAGCTTGTCGAAGCGTCGCTGTCATCGGGCTCTGATTCGTTGGAGGCTTCCGCCTCGGGGAGCGCCGCGGTCGCGCCGTCGGCGTCGGCGTCGAGCAGGCGCCCATGGCCGTCGCGCAGGTCCTCCACGGCGGCGGCGAGGGTGGGATCCTCGCCTCGTGCGAGGCCCGCGTACTCCAGGTGCACGGCGCCGTCGACGACCGTCGCCTTGACCCACATGCGCCGGCGCGGCACGAACAGCGCGAGCACGAGACCGAGCAGGGCCACCACGGCGAAGATCAGCACCCACTGCTCGGAGGGGTCGTGGTGGATCTGCAGCGAGACGTAGCGCTTGACGGACTGGGAGTAGTCCTTCGCGTCCTTCGGCGCCTCGTTGTCGAACGTGATGGTTCCCATGCCGTTCGGCAGCGCAGTGGTCTCGCCCGGGGCGAGCTCGATCGACTTCGTCCCGGTCTTGCCGCCGGTGAGCTGGGTCATGGATCCGGTGTCGAGCACGTACACCGAACGAGGGGTGCCGTCGTCGATCCCGAGATCGCCGGCGAACACGTTCAGCGTGAGCGTGGGGTTGATGAGGTCCGGGTAGACCGAGGTGAGCGCGCCGGTGGCCAACTTGGCCGACGTCGGGTAGAAGAAGCCCTGCAGCCCGAGCTGCTCCGGGAGGCCGTCGGCGACCTTGACGATCCCGATCGACATCATCGTGCTGTTGTTCTGCGGCAGGAAAGGCACCGAGTCGTGGAAGACGACGTCGCCCTTGGCGTTGTGGACCGTGATGGTGGGGGCGTAGCCGTTGCCGAGCAGGTAGACGCGGTCCCCCGCGATGCCGAGCGGGTGGTTCACCTGCACCGCGGCCTTGTGCTCCTTCTGTCCCGGCTCCGAGACCGTCACGTTCGCGGCGAAGTCTCCTGCCTGCCCCGACGACGACTTGCCCGGTTCGAACGGCTGGTAGGTGACGTCGAAGGAGTCCAGCGTCATCCGGTAGGGCGCGAGCGCGTCGTCGGAGACGAAGCGACCGCGGTTCATCGACGAGTAGTCGAGGAGCGTGTTCACGAAGCTCGTGCCCTGCACGACCACGCGCTGGCCGGTGTAGGCGAAGCTCCCGCCCACGCCCACCGATACGAGCACGCCGAGCAGGGCGAGGTGGAACAGCAGGTTGCCGGTCTCGCGGGCGTAGCCGCGCTCGGCCGAGACCGAGAAGCCGCGCTTGTCGTCGTAGCGCTGCACGCGATAGCGCAGGGCGCGCAGCTGCTTCTCCGCGATCGCGATGCTCTGCTCCGCCGCCGCGCGCGGGTCGGATCCGGCAACGGTGCGGGTCGCCTCGCGGTGGTCGTCGAGTCGTCCGAGCCGCACGGGCGTGCGCGGCGGACGCGAGCGGAGCGCCTTGAGGTGGTGCTTGATGCGAGGGATCACGCAGCCGACCAGCGACAGGAAGAGCAGCAGGTAGATGGCGGAGAACCACGCCGACAGATAGACGTCGAACAGCTGCATGCCGTCCAGGATCGGGAACAGGTCCGGGTGGTCGGCCTTCCACTGCGTGACGCCGTTCGGATCGGCCATCCGCTGCGGGAAGATCGATCCGGGGATCGCGGCGATCGCGAGGATCAGCAGCAGCACGAGCGCGGTGCGCATGCTGGTGAGCTGCCGCCAGCCCCAGCGCAGCCAGCCGACGACGTTGAGCTTCGGCGAATCGATGCCGTCGCCGCGCGAATCCCCGTCGCCGTCGATGTGGTCGCTCGGGCGCAGCGGGTCGGTCGAGCGATCGGCGCCGGCCTGCTTCTTCGAGCCTTCGCGCTGCTTCGAGCCTTCGCGCATGGGATCCTTCACGGTCTCGGATGCCTCGGGCCCGCGGGGGCCTTCGGGGGCGTCGGGAGCCTCGGTGTCAGAGCGGGAGTTCGACACTGCCGACCACCGCCCCGATGCTCGACATGATCGCCTTCCAGACGCCGGTCACCATGAGCAGACCCAGCACGATGAGCAGTGCACCTCCGACGATGTTGACGACCCGCACGTGGCGGCGCAGGAACGAGAGCGAGCGCGTCGCCCAGCCGAAACCGAGCGCGACGAGCAGGAACGGGATGCCGAGGCCCAGCGAGTAGGCGATGCCGAGCCACACCGCGCGGCTCACGTCGCCGACGTTGACCGACAGCGCGACGATCGCCGAGAGCGTGGGGCTCAGGCACGGGCTCCAGCCGATGCCCAGGGCGACGCCGAGCAGCGGGGCGCCGATGAGGCCGGCACGACCCGACACGTTCATCCGCACGGTGCGCTGGGCGAAGCCGAAGACGCCGATGAAGACGAGGCCCATGGCGATGATGACCGCACCCAGGATGCGGGTGATCAGGTCGCCCCAGCGCAGCAGGAACACGCCCGCCGTGCCGCCGACGACCGCCATGAGGATGAAGACCAGCGTGAAGCCGAGGATGAACAGCAGCACCCCGAGCACCATCTGGCGACGCGTGGGGGCCTTCGTGGTCCCGTCCTGCTGAGGCGCGGATCCGCCCACCGCACCGCCGACGAAGCCGAGGTACCCGGGCACGAGCGGCAGCACGCAGGGCGAGAGGAAGGACAGCAGCCCCGCGAGCATGGCCACCGGAAGCGCCGCCCAGAGAGCGCCGGATCCGACGATCGCGTCGATGTTCACGCGCTCACGCTCATCACTTCTCGTCCAGCGCGTCCTGGACGAGCGTCTCGAGGATCGAGGCGGATCCGATCGGGCCGATCACGCGCGCCGCGACCCGTCCCTGCTTGTCGAGAACGAGCGTGGTGGGGGTGGCCTGGATCGAGGTGACCTCCGCGAAGGCGAGCTTCGCATCACCGGTGTTCACGTCGATGATGCTCGGGTAGGTGACCCCGTACTTGTCGTTGAAGGCCGTCGCGGTGCCGGCCTGGTCGTAGGTGTTCACGCCCACGAACGAGACGCCCTTGCCGTCGAACTTCTTCCAGACCGACTGGAGGTCCTCCGCCTCGACGCGGCACGGTCCGCACGCGGCGTACCAGAAGTTCACGACCGTGACATCGCCCGCGATCTCGGTGCTGCTGAACTTCTTGCCGCTCTCGAGCGTGCCCCCGAAGGACACGGGCTTGTCGCGGTCAGCGGGCTTGATCTCCTCGACGCGCATGCCGTCGGAGCCGATGTAGCCCTTGTTGTCGCCGTTGCGGTACTGGTCTGCGACGGGGTCGTTCGAGCAGGCGGCGAGGCCGCCGGCGAGTGCGACGCCGAGCAGGGCCGCCGTGGTCCGGACCACGCGGGAGCGCCGGGATGAGCGCGCGACCCGCCGGTCTCCGAGAGTGTCGGTGGGCGCGGACGGGCGCGACGGACTCACAGGCATGCTCGGAATCTTACGAAAAGACTCTATGCACCGGGTGGGCGGGGTCTGCACGGCGACCGGCTGCGGGGATCCCGATCCGCTCACACCACGGGCGAGATGAGCGCCCAGAACAGCGCTCCGGCGTACGCGAGCGTGCCGAGCGAGGTGAGGGCGAGCGCGATCACGAGCTCCTTCGGCTCCCGGTACGCCCACACGATCACGAGCGCCGGCAGGAACGCCAGCAGCGCGAGCAGTCCCACCCAGGCGACCGGGTAGAACAGTGCGAGCAGCACGAGCGCCAGGAACGGCAGGATCACGAACACGGTGTAGAGGACCTGGGTGGCCCGCTTGCCGATCACCACGGTCAGCGTGCGCTTGCCGACCTGACGGTCCTGGTCGATGTCGCGGAGGTTGTTGGCCAGCAGCACCGCGCAGGCGAACAGGCCGATCGCGATGGCCCCGATCCATGCCTCCTGCGGCAGCTTCAGCGACTGCACCCAGGTCGTGCCGAGCGTGGCGACCAGCCCGAAGAACACGAAGACGAAGACCTCGCCGAGCGCGTTGTAGCCGTAGGGCCGCTTGCCGCCGGTGTAGAACCACGCGGCCACGATGCACACCGCGCCGACCGCGATCAGCCACCACTGCTGGGTGCGGATCGTGATGCCGATGCCCGCGATCGCGGCGAGTGCGAAGAACGCCAGGCCGGTGTACAGCACGCTCTTGGCCGAGACGCGCCCCGAGGCGGTGAGCCGCGCGGGGCCGACCCGGTGCGCGTCGGTGCCGCGCACGCCATCGCTGTAGTCGTTCGTGAAGTTCACGCCGATCTGCAGGCACACGGCGACCGCGAGGCAGGCGAGCGCGATGACCCAGTGGAACTGCGGATCCCCCAGCCGCGCGACGCCCGTGCCGACGAGCACCGGGGCGATCGCGAGCGGCAGCGTGCGAGGGCGGGCGGCGCCGATCCAGTCCCCCAGGGTGACCGGCGGCAGCTGCTCGACCGGACGCTTCGCGGGGTTGCCGGAACGAGCGCGCCCTGCGGGGCGCGCGGACGCGGATGCGGTCTTGTTGGTCTTGCGGTTCGCCACGCAGGAATCCTAGCGGCGAGGGTTATGCCGCCACCGGAGGGGGCGCCGATCACGATGTGGTGTTTTCGGTGTTGAACGGGGTCTTTTCGGGGTGGAATGTCGGTGGTCCGGTGTTGACTTGATTCATGACGAACTCAGCCGGCACGGTGGTGGATCCCGGGGTGGACCCG
>NZ_PCOW01000036.1:0-16521 GCF_002979495.1 Microbacterium sp. MYb64
CGTCCCTGTCAGCGCACGCTATGGGGTCCGCTGGCGGGGACGACTCGAAGGTGGTGTGAGCACAGGAGGGGGCGCGGGCACGGGGGCGGGCGACGAAAGGCGCGCGGCGGCCGGGCCGCGCAGGGACGGGCAGGAGGGATCAGGGAAAGTCAGGCCGTGTAGGGGTTCTGGGCGGCCTGTGCGTCGCGGTGGGCGAGGATCTGCCCCACCTCGACCTGGTCCGCGAGGGTCTCCTGCACGAGGGCGACGTTCGGCACGTCGCGGATCCGCAGCGGCGCATCCACCCCGTTCGACAGCAGGACCGTTCCGGCGCCGACGAGGCGCTGCAGCGGTCCGCGGCGCACCGAGATCGTGTAGCCCCGGGCGTGCGACATCTCGATGCTGTTGCGGGATCCGATGCCGTCGCGCACGATCACCCGGCGCGTCGTGATCGTGACGCGCCGCGACAGCCACACGATGAACGGCACCACGACGAGCAGCAGCACCAGCGCACCGGCCGCCGCCCACAGCATCCAGTCCTTGGCCCAGCCCGCGACGGGGGAAGGGAGGTTGCTCGTGAAGTATCCGGTCACGCCCGCCACGACGATGAGCACGAGCGCAGACCAGAACAGATGCCGCGCGTGCGGGTGGAACCGGGCGATGAGGCGCTCCTCCGCGGGCACGCCGGGCGGCGGCGTCATCGGCCGCCCGCCCAGACCCACCGGTTGCGTCACGCGTCCATTGTGACCCGTTCCGCCGGGATCCGCACCGCCCGGCGCGGGTGTGTCCGGATGCGGATCCGCGCAGACCCGCCGATCCCGCTCACGCGGGTCGCGTCACACCACCACGGCGATCGCGACGCCGTCCCAGCCCTTCACGCCGACCGTCTGCAGCGCGGTCGCATCGAAGCGGGGGTCGCGGCCGAGCATCTCCAGCGCCTCGCGCGTGCCGACCACCATGGAGTCGGCCGAGGCAGGATCGACGATGTCCCCGTCGCGGCCGATGTTGTCCAGCACGACCACGGATCCGGGACGTCCGAGCCGCGCGGCCCAGTCCAGATAGATCGTGTTCGACTCCTTGTCGGCGTCGATGAAGATCAGATCGAACGGCTCCTCGTCCTCGAGCGCCGGCAGCACCTCCGCGGCGCGCCCCAGGCGGATCTCGACCCGCTCCCCCACGCCCGCGGCGTCGATGCTCGCGCGCGCGACCGCGGCATTGTCCGGTTCCGCCTCGATCGTCACGACGCGGCCGCCGTCGCCCACCGCCCGCGCCATCCAGATCGTGGAATAGCCACCGAGCGTGCCGATCTCGAGCACCCGGCGCGCCCCCGCGATCCGGGCCAGCAGGTTCAGCAGCTTCCCGCTGACCGGCGCGACCTCGATCGCGGGCATCCCCGCCGCCTGCTGCGCGGCCAGAGCGGCCTCGAGCGCAGGGTCGTGTCCGACGAGGGTCTCGGACAGATAGTCGTCTGCGGCGCGCCAGTTCGCCAGGTTCGGTTGGGCCATGCGCCCAGCTTCGCCCCTCGCGCGGCGGCGATCAAGACCGCTCCGGCTCCGATCCGGCCGGCGCGGACGGTCCCGCCCCCGAACCCGCGTCCTGCGGATTCTCGAGCACCGGCTCGGGGAAGGGCGCAGGGAGCGTCCGCGGCCGGTCCGTGGCGAGCGCGGGCTGCCGCCGGAACTGCCCGGTGACGATCAGGACGAGGATCAGCACCGCGCCGACGATCCAGCCCGCGACGCCCAGCGGCAGGATGAGGGCCGGATCCGCCCGGGTGCCCGCGGCGAAGAACCACACGTACATCCCCGCCGAGGCGTTGAGCGCGCCGTGCGCGAAGACCGCGGGCCACATCGAGCCGGAGCGCAGCCGGAGCCAGCCGAGCAGCACGCCCCACACCGCGCATCCTCCGGTCATGAGGAGCACTCCGCTGACATCGGTGCGCCCGAAGTTGTAGCCGAGCAGGATGATCGGCGCGTGCCACAGACCCCAGACCACCCCGCTGATCAGCAGGGACGCCCAGGTGCCGTAGCGACGCAGCGCCGGCACGAGGAAGCCGCGCCAGCCGAGCTCCTCGCCGAACGCCGCGATGGCGTTGACCGTGGCGGCGGCGACGGGGATGCTCGCCGCCTGCGCCGCGATCAGCACGCCCGTCGGCGGAAGCGGCGTGCCCGCCGGGACCTTCGCCGCGATCAGCTCGGTGAACCCGGAGAAGCCGGCGAGGTCGACCGTGAGCCAGCCGCACAGCGCCGCGACCGCGGTCGAGGCCAGCACGAGCAGCGGAGGGACCAGCAGCCCGATCACGATCAGCCACACGACCCGCTTCACCGGACGCAGGGGCCACAGGCCCAGGAACCGCAACCGCTGCCCCTTCGGGATCGGCCGGAGCACGAACAGCACGAGCACGACGGCCACGGCCGGCATGTACATCATCACGGTCATCAGTGGCAGCGCATACGGCTCGCGCAGCCCGTCGCCGAGCCACAGCGGCAGTGCCACCAGCCATGCCAGCCCGCAGGCCAGCACGACGTACGCGATGATCGCGCCGAGACCGATGCTCCGATCGCCGTCCGCTCGTTCCGTCGCCTGCGCGCTCATCATCGCGTCCTCCCGCCGTCGACGCCGCCATCGGTTCCTGCAGCCCCGGGCGCCCCCGCGCGGTCGAGGTACGCCTGCAGCACGCCGGCGCCGACCGCCGCGCCGTCGACCGTGACGACCAGAGGACGCTTGTCGCGGCGCTCGACCTCGATGGCGGGCCCGCGGCGGAGCACGATCCCGGTCCGGCCGTCGAGGCCGAGCCGCCAGCCGAAGCCGCCGAACTCGCCGAACGGGTTGCACTCCACCGCACGCACCGAGACGACCTCGTCGAGGGGCACGTGCACGCGGGGGAAGCCGATCTGGGATCGCACCGAGAGTCCGTCGGGCCCGACGCGCACCCGGAACGATGCGGAGGACGCGAACGCGCCCCCGATGAGCACGAGGGTGAGCACCGGCACCCACATCCGATCGGTGAACCGGATCGCCATGAACGCGGTGATGCCGACCACGACGACCACGAGGAGGGAGATGAGGATCATGGCACGGCGGGACAGCGACGCCGTCGCCAGCCAGACCACCCGTTCGCCGCTCGTGATCGCGGCGACATGGGCGGGCTGCAGCGGCGCGGCCGGCGCAGGACGGATGTGCGGCTGCAGCAGCCAGCCGATCCCGATCAGCACGACGAAGGCGCCGAACCCCAGCAGCATGAGCCCGCCGAGATCCTCCGCCTGCTTCGCGTCGGCGATCCCGCGCTGCGTGCCGACGGCGCCCAGGTTGATCACGGCGCTGAGCCCGGAGATCCCCAGCGCCATCCCGACGATGAGCCTCGCACCGCTGCCCCAGTGGTCGCGCACCCCGACGACCGTCGTGATCGTGAGCACCGCTGGCAGCACGAAGCCGAGCAGGATCGACAGCCAGATGAACGTGACGGGCGGTCCGAAGCCGTCGACGCCCGAGGGACCCCAGTGCGTGGCGGCGGGCGAGGGCAGCTCAGGCAGCCAGGCGAGGACCAGTGCGAGCACGACGGCGGAGAGCACGAGCGGCACCACGGCGCCGAGGGTCAGCGCGATCAGCCGCGCCCGGCGCAGATCACGGGCCGGGATCGCGGTCACGTCGTGGGCGGCGGGAGTGGAACGGGCGTTCATGATGGGGATCCTCCTCATTCCTGGGCGGCGATCAACGCGGCGAGCGTTGCGGGGCTGACACCGAGTGCGGTGCCACGACGGACGAGCGCCCCGATGTCCTCTGCGAGGTCGGCCAGCGGCGCGGCGGAGGCCGAGAGCACGGCGCCGCGCCCACGGCGCAGGTCCACGAGCCCCTCGTCGCGCAGTTCCTGATACGCGCGCAGCACGGTGTGCACGTTCACGTCGATGGCGTCGGACAGCTCGCGGGCGGCGGGGAGCCTGTCACCGGGACGCAGGCGCCCTGCGAGCACCTCCGCGCGCACCGAGGCCGCGATCTGCGCGAACAGCGGCTGTGCGCTGTCGGCGTCGATACGGATCAGCATCCCGCTCACCCCCTATCTAGTTATTCTAGGTCAACTAGATCAATTGTGGAAGGGATCCAGTCGATTCATGTCGGATGGCGCGCACCGGGAAGACTGGCCGCATGCGCATCACTCCCCGCCGGCTGGCCGTCGGCATGAGCCTGTGGATCCCGAACCTGTTCAGCGGCATCAGGGTGCGCGGGTTCAGCGCCGACTGGACGCAGGCCGCGGTCGAGCTGCACGTGAACGTCTTCACGCGCAACTACGTCAAGACCGCGTTCGGCGGATCCATGCAGGCGATGACGGATCCGTACTTCTTCATGCTGGTCATGCATCAGCTGGGGCGCGACTACGTGGTGTGGGACACCCGCGGCGAGATCGAGTTCCTCAAGCCGGGCCGCGGCGTGCTCACCGCGCGCTTCCACGTGCCTGCGGAGCGGGTCGCCGACATCCGGGAGCGCGCCGCCGGCGGCGCGAAGGTGCTCGAATGGTTCGAGACGGAGATCACCGACGGTGCCGGCGAGGTCGTCGCGCGCGTGCGCCGCGAGGTGTACGTGCGGGAGAAGAAGCGGGTCACGACGGCGAAGGCCTGACGCCACGCGGCGGCTCGCGATTCGCCGCGACCGCGGGACGCGCGACGCCCTGCGGTCGGCGATGATGGACGCATGCCTCTTGCGCGCCGCCTGACGCTCGGCGACGCCGTCGCGATCGGCCTCGGATCCATGATCGGCGCTGGGGTCTTCACCGTCTGGGGCCCCGCCGTGGGCGCCGCCGGATCCGGTCTCCTGATCGCGCTGGTGCTGGCGGGCTTCGTGGCGTTCTGCAACGCCACCTCGTCCGCGCAGCTCGCGGCCGCGCATCCGGTCTCCGGTGGCACATATGCGTACGGACGCGCCGAGCTCGGACCCTGGTGGGGCTTCGTCGCCGGCTGGAGCTTCGTGATCGGCAAGCTCGCGAGCTGCGCCGCGATGGCGATGACGGTCGCGGCCTACATCGTCCCGGCGGGATGGCAGAAGCCCCTCGCGATCGCGGCGGTCGCCGCCCTCACCGCCGTCACCTGCGCCGGCGTGACCCGCACCGCGCGCGTCACCCAGGTGCTCGTCGGCGTGACACTGCTCGGACTGATCGTGGTCCTCGCGGCGGCAGGCGCCGCGCTGCCGCAGGCCGCGCCCGCACCTCTCCTGTCCGGATCCCTGTACGGGGTGCTCCAGGCCGCGGGGCTGCTGTTCTTCGCCTTCGCGGGCTATGCGCGGATCGCGACCATGGGCGAGGAGGTGAGGGATCCGTCGCGCGTCATCCCGCGCGCGATCGGCATCGCGCTCGTCGCCGCGCTCGTGGTCTACCTGCTCGTCGGCGGCGCGGTCGTGCTGACGCTCGGCGGCGCCGCGGAGGGCTCGTCCGCTCCCCTCGCCGATGTCGTCTCGGCCGCCGGCTGGACGTCCGCCGGACCCGCGGTGCGGATCGCCGCAGCGACGGCCGCGACCGGCGCGCTGCTCGCCCTGCTGTCCGGGATCGGGCGCACCTCCCTCGCGATGGCTCGGGAACGCGACCTCCCCCGGATCCTCGCCGCCGTCGATCCGCGGCACCGGGTGCCCCGGCGCGCGCAGCTGGCCGCGGGCGCCGTCGTCGTGGCCGTCGTGCTCGTCGCCGACCTGCGGGGCGCGATCGGGTTCTCCTCGTTCGGCGTCCTGCTGTACTACTTCGTGGCGAACGCCTCCGCGCTCCGGCAGGGCGGTGCCGCCCGCCGGTATCCGAGACCGCTGCAGGTGCTCGGCGCCATCGGTTGCGTCGTCCTGGCTGCAACGCTGCCGCTGCCCTCGGTGCTGATCGGAGCGGCCGTGGTGCTCGTCGGCGTCGGCCTCCGCGCGATCAGGCTCCGCCGGGACCGGCGTCGGCACGATACGCCGACGCCGTGAAGCCGAGCACCGCGCGGAAATCGTTCGCGAGGTGCGACTGATCCGCATAACCGAGATCGGCGGCGACGGTCGCCAGATCCGTGCCGGGAGCGGAGCGGATCCGCTCCGCCGCCTCCTGCAGGCGCCGCCGGCGGATCATGGCGGCGGGAGAGAGTCCCACGTGGCGGTGCGCCATGCGCTGCAGAGTGCGCACCGAGACGGCCAGCCGCGCCGCCGCCTGCTCGGGTGTGCGGACGTCGGGATCCGACATGAGCAGCTCCGCCATCGCGTTCGCATGCCGCGCCGGGGCGGTGACCTCGCCGACGCGCTCGCGCAACCAGTCGCACAGCACCGCGACGGCCCGTTCCCGATGCCCGTCGCCCGAGGACATCGCGTGCGCGACCGCCTCGGGCAGTCCTGCTGCGGGGTACGCCTCCACGCGGTCGAGCAGGGCGGACGGCGCCTCGGTCAGCGCGGCCACGGCGGCCGGTCGCAGCAGTGCGCCGACGGCCCACCCCCTGCCCGTCAGCTCCCGCGCGCTGGCGCGCGTCGTCGCGCCCGACAGCACCGCACCCCCTTCCTCGACGACGAGGTTCAGCGCGGGGAACGACACCAGGTCCTGCCGCGACGAGCGGCCCGGTTCGATGTCCCACTCCGGGATCCAGCACCACTCCACGAGCTCGGCGGCATCGACGGGCGGCGGGAGCCGGTGGAACTGC
Source organism: Microbacterium sp. MYb64 (assembly GCF_002979495.1). NCBI lineage: Bacteria > Bacillati > Actinomycetota > Actinomycetes > Micrococcales > Microbacteriaceae > Microbacterium > Microbacterium sp. MYb64. The sequence goes on from NZ_PCOW01000036.1 coordinate 6,612, forward strand.
GGCAGGCGCGCCGGATACAGCACACCGCGCGTCGGATCGACCATTCCTCGAGCCTAGAAGGCGGCGCCGACATCGGCTCATCGCGGGGCGGCCGTCCTCTTCTGAACCTGGCGCGAATCTGCAAGAACCGCCTCCCTCTCCGCGCCTAGCCTCGGGGTCATGAGCGAAGACACCTCCACCACAGCGACCACCGGCGTCACCGGCGCGTACACGACGAACGGCCGCCCGAACTCGGCGACGTCCCTCACTCCGTTCCTTGCCATCCCCGACTCCCGGTCCGCGATCGAGTTCTACCGCGAGATCTTCGGCGCCCGCGTCGTCGAGATCACCGAGTTCGGCGGCGTGGTCGCGCACGCCGACCTCGACTTCGGTCTCGGGATCCTGCAGCTCGGCGACCCCAATCCGGAGTACGGGCTCATCGCAGCCCCCGGCGGCGACGCCGACTGCTTTTCGATGGGCCTCTACGTGCCCGACGTCGACACGGTCGTGGAGCGCGCCGTCGCCGCGGGCGCCACGGTCCGCGAAGCGCCGTCGACCTTCGTCTCGGGCGACCGCTACGCGAGCATCCGTGATCCGTTCGGCGTGCGCTGGTCGATCATGACGCGGGTCGAGGACCTCTCGGAGTCGGAGAGCACCGCCCGCATCGCCGAATGGGCCGCGTCGTTCACCGCATCAGAGAGCTGAGCGCTCCTCCGGCCGCACTCACCGAGGACTCCTCGGCCGCCGCCGTCACCGCGGGCAGCAGCGCCTCCGCGGTGCGTCGGTAGCCGAGGGCGCTCGGGTGGAACCGGTCGAGGCTGAACATCTCCTCCGGCTCGTCGAAGAACATCGGCCCCACGGCGCGGCGCAGATCGACCGCGGTGGCTCCGTGCTCGATCGCGGCCTGTGCCTGCGCCGCCGCCAGCCGCCGCGACATCCGCGAGGCGATCGACCGCAGCGGTTGCGGAACGGCTCGCAGCGCCCCGAGGTCGGGGCAGGTGCCGACCACGACGCCGGCTCCGAGCGCGTGCAGCCAGCCGATCGCGTCCTCGAGGTGCTGCACCGACAACGAGACGGGGATCCGGTGGGTCACGTCGTTGCCGCCGACGACGATCACCGCGACGTGCGGCAGGTAGTCCGTCTCGAGCGACGCGAGCTGGGCGTCCAGATCCGGCGACTCGGATCCGACGATCGCGACCGTCCGCAGTCGCACCGGTCGCCGCGTGCGCCGGGCGACGCCCTTCGCGAGTCGTCCGCCCAGCGTGTCCTTGCGCCGCTCCGCGCCGAGACCGGCCGCGAGCGAGTCTCCGAGCAGGAGCAGTTCGATCGGCTCGCCCGACAGGCGCCGCCGCCACACGCGGTCGGCGTCGATCGCGTCCTCCCCCAGCGGCTTGCCGATGCGGCGCCGGGCGATGCGCGCCTGGCGCCGCAGTGCCAGCGGCACGGCGACGGCGGATCCGGCGATCGCGAGCCCGGCGGCGCCGAGAAGCCCCACCGGGACGCCTCGGGATCCGGCCAGACGGCGATCAGCAGCGTCCATACGCCGATCAGACCGCATCGACATGAACAGCGCGTGTCCGGCCGTGGACGATCCGGCACTCTTGCGAGGGATTGCCGCTCTCAGGAGAGGGGCTTGACCTCGAGCGCGTCGGAGGCGTCGCCCGCGCGCACGCCCGCGAACGCCGTGTAGCCATCGGCCGCGGCGCGCTCGAGCAGCGCCTTGAGGTTCTTCGTGCGCCGTTCGAGGCGCACCCTGGCACCGCCGGCGATGAGCGCCGCCTTGTGCGCGACGAGCTCCGAGACGGGCACGTCGCCGTCGTGCACGAGCACCACGGACTGGCCCGCCGCGTCATCGGCCGACTCCAGCAGATCCACGATCCGCTCGAAGCCGATCGAGAAGCCGACCGCCGGCACCTGCTGCCCGAGGAAGCGCCCGATCATGCCGTCGTAGCGTCCGCCACCGCCCAGGGAATACGACACCGAGGGGTGCGCGAGCTCCATGATCGTGCCCGTGTAGTAGCCCATGCCGCGCACGAGGAACGGGTCGAACTGCAGCGGGATCGGATCGATCCCCTCGGCGGCGGGACGGGCCGCCGCGACGGCCTCGCCGAGTCCGACCAGGTGCGCGACGAGGTCTTCCGGAGCGTTCTCCGGAAGGGCCTTGCGGATCTGCCGCTCGCCGTAGGGGTTGTACTCGAGGGTCTGCGGGCGGTGCAGGAAGGTCGCGAACGCATCGACCGCGGTGGCCGCGGCCCCGCGTTCGCGCAGCTCGGCGACGATGCCGTCGGCACCGATCTTGTCGAGCTTGTCGATCGTGATGAGCACCCCTGGGCGCTCCTCCTCGGCGAAGCCGAACGAGTCGAGCATCCAGTCCAGGGCGCGGCGGTCGTTCACCCGCACCATGCCGCCGGTGAGCCCGAGCGCGTCGATCGTGTCGAGCGAGGCGACGATGAGCTCGGCTTCGGCGCGGGCCGAGTCGTCGCCGATGATGTCGATGTCGCACTGCACGAACTGGCGGTAGCGACCCTTCTGCGGCCGCTCGGCGCGCCAGACCGGCCCGATCTGGATCGAGCGGAACACCCCGGGCAGCTGTCCGCGGTTGGTCGCGTAGAAGCGCGCGAGCGGGACGGTCAGGTCGTAGCGCAGGCCCAGGTCGCTGAGCCCGGCGGGATCCTCCGCGGCCGCGCGGATGCCGTCCGCGTCGAGCCCCCGGCGCAGGATGTTGAAGGACAGCTTCTCGTTGTCGCCGCCGATCCCCGCGTGCAGACGGTCGTACTCCTCGATGACCGGCGTCTCGATCTCGTCGAAGCCGTGCGCGCGGTAGCGCTCGCGGATGACGGAGAGCACACGCTCACGACGCGCCTTGTCGGCGGGGAGGAAGTCGCGCATCCCGCGCGGAGGATTGACCGTTGCCACGGATCCATTCTTCCAGGTCCGTCCGGCGGGCTCGGATCCCTCCACGGCGCGCACCTCGTCCTCGAGGAGCCTGATGCGCTCGCGCAGTGCGCGTTCGGCATCCCAGCCGTGAGTGCGAGCCGTGACGACGAGGGCGAGCAGCTGATCGCCGAGCTCCGCCTCGGTGAGCGGGACGGGCTCCGCGACGGGCGCCGGAGTGGGGCCGACGATCGCCGGCAGCGCCTCCTCGCCGACCTCGACGGCGGGATCCTCTGAGACCTCGACGCCCGCCTTCGCAGCGCGGCCCAGGATCTTCTGCGCGCGGGCGAGCGCGGGCATGCCCGGCGGGATGCCGTCCAGCACACTGCGGCGCTCGTGCTTCTCCGCCGCCTTCGCGGCGTTCCAGTGGACCAGCACCTCCTCCGGCGTGCGGGCGATCGCGTCGCCGAACACGTGCGGGTGGCGCCGGGTCATCTTCTCGGTCAGGGTGCGGGCGACGTCGTCGATGTCGAACGGATCCTCCGGATCCTGCGCCGCGATCGCCGCATGGAACAGCACCTGCCAGAGCAGGTCGCCGAGCTCCTCGCGCAGTTCCGCACGGTCGTCGCGCTCGACGGCGTCGATGAGCTCGGCCGACTCCTCGACGAGGTACGGCACGAGCTCGCGGTGGGTCATCGCCTGCGACCACACGCACCGCTCGCGCACCTGCCGCATGACCTCCGCGGCGGCCCGGAGCGGATCCGTCTCGGGATCCTGCTCAGCGTTCATGCCCGTACGTCTCCTCTTCGTCCGACTCGTCGGCCGGCTCCTCGTCCTCCGCATCGCCGAGGGCGCGATGCACCTTCGCACGCCAGGAGACCAGTGCGGCCGCCACGATCAGGGCGATCACCGAACCGAGCAGGACCGCGAGGATCGCCTGATCCTTCACAGCCGCGTCCCCGGCGAACGCGAGGTTGGCCAACAGCAGGGAGACCGTGAACCCGATGCCGCCCAGGGCGCCGGCCGCGAGCACGTCGGGGAACCGGATCGCTGGGGGCGCGCCCCGCGGACGGATCAGCTGCGCGAGGGCGCCGAACGCGCCGATGCCGATCAGCTTGCCGACCGGCAGCGCCACGAGGATCGCGAAGAACGCCGGCGACAGCTCGTCCAGCGGGACCTGCGGGATGACCACGAACGCCGCCACGAAGGCGAACAGGGGCAGCACCAGGCCGTTGACCCAGGGCTCCAGCGCGTGACGGGTCGGATCCGCCGCCCGCGGCGCCATCACCAGGCCCAGCATGACGCCGGCGATCGTGGCATGCACGCCGGAGGCGGCGAACAGAGCCCAGGCGACGAGGCCGACGATCACCATCAGCACGGCGACGACCGGGGTCGCGCGCCCCCGCAGTTGCCGGCTCAGCACGGCGAAGACGATGACCGCGAGCACGCCCAGTCCGAGCAGCAGCAGGTTCAGTCCGTGTGCGAACAGCACGGCGATGAACACGATCCCGACGATGTCGTCGAGGATCGCGAGCGCCAGCAGGAACGCGCGGACCGCGGAGGGCAGACCGCGCCCGAACACCGCGAGCACGCCGAGTGCGAAGGCGATGTCCGTCGCGGTCGGGATCGGCCAGCCGATCGCACTCGCATCGGAGCCGGCGATCCAGAGGTACAGGGCGATCGGCACGAGGATGCCGCCCGCGGCGGCGATCGCGGGCTGGATCGCCACGCGCACGCTGTTCAGCTCGCCACGGGTGAGCTCGTACTGGAGTTCGAGCGCCACGACGAAGAAGAAGATCGCGAGCACGCCGTCCGAGACCCAGTGGGAGACCGAGAGGTCGAGGGCCGTGCCTGGAACTCCGAGGTGCGCGCCGAGGAGGCCCGCGATCGCGTCGTGCGTGGGAAGGTTCGCGAGCAGCAGCCCCAGCCCCGCCGTCGCCAGCAGCAGGATCGCGGGGAACTGCGGTGATCTCAGAAGGCGACTCGTGCGGCTCATCCCCTCCACCGTATCGCGCCCCCTCACGAGCACCCCCTTACTTCCGCGAGACTCCAACTCCGCGACGAGACTGCGCACCAGAGCCGCAGTCTCGTCGCGGAGTTGGAGTCTCGCGGTCATGGGGCGAGGCGAGGCGGGGCCAGGCGAGACGGGCGGACGGAGCGGGGCGTCACGCGGTCGTCGGGTGGGCCTGGTCGGTTTACGCTCGAACCGTGACCCCCGACACAACCCATACCGAAGCCATCCGCATCGTCGGCCGGTTCGAGGCAGGGCGCGAGCTGCCCGAGGCGATGCGCGCCGATGTGCGCATGCTCGGCGCGCTGCTCGGCCAGGTGCTGCGCGAATCCGGCGGCGACGACCTGTTCGACGACGTCGAGCGCCTGCGCCAGGCCACGATCGAGGCCTACACCGACGAGTCCGCCGAGGCCTTCGACCGCGCGACCCGCATCGCCGAGGAGTTCTCGGTGCAGCGCGCGGACGAGGTCGCCAGGGCCTTCACCGCCTACTTCCACCTCGTGAACCTCGCCGAGGAGCATCAGCGCGTGCGCGTTCTCCGCGAGCGCGGCGACGATCCCACCTCCACCGACACGGTCGCCGGAGCCTTCGCGCAGCTGAGCGCCGAGGTCGGCGAGGAGGAGGCCCGCCGCAGGCTGGGCGCTCTGCGATTCCACCCCGTTTTCACGGCGCACCCCACCGAGGCGCGCCGCCGCGCGGTGTCCTCGAGCATCCGGCGCCTCGCCGAGCTGCTGAGCGCGCACGACGCCGCCGCCGAAGGCGCCCCGGAGGCCCACCGCGCCCGCCGGCGCATGCTGGAAGAGGTCGACACCCTCTGGCGCACCGCTCCGCTGCGCGCACAGAAGCCGGCTCCGACCGACGAGGTGCGCACCGTCATGAGCGTCTTCGACGAGACGCTGTTCACGACCGTGCCGCACGTGTACCGCCGCATCGACGACGTGCTGCGCGGCGAGGACTCCGGATCCTCCGCCCCCATCGTGCCCGCCTTCGTGCGCGTCGGCACCTGGGTCGGCGGCGACCGCGACGGCAACCCGTTCGTGACCGCCGCGGTGACACGCGAAGCCGCGGCGATCGCGGCCGACCACGTCCTGCGCGGACTCGAGCGCGCCCTGGAGCGGATCGGACGCACCTTGACCCTCGACGCCGAGGGCACGCCGCCCTCGCCCGAGGCGACCGCGCTGTGGGACGAGCTGCAGGCCGCCCACCCCGACGTCGCCCACGAGGTCGCCACCCGCTCCCCCTCGGAGCCGCACCGGCGGATCCTGCTGCTGCTCGCGCACCGGGTCGGGGTCACCCGTCGCGGCGACGAGGGCGGCTACACGGATCCCGAGCAGCTGCTCGGGGACCTCCGCACCGTGCAGTCGTCGCTCGAGGCCGCCGGGGCGCACCGGCACGCGTTCGGCGGCGTGCAGCACCTCATCTGGCAGGTGCAGACCTACGGCTTCCACCTCGCCGAGCTCGAGGTGCGCCAGCACTCGCAGGTGCATGCCCGCGCGCTGGCCGAGCTGGACGCGGCCGAGAGCGGATCCGGATCCCTCAGCGCCGAGACCGAGGAGGTGCTCGCAGTCTTCCGGGCCGTCCGGGAGATCCAGCGCACCTACGGTCCGCGCGCGGCGGGTCGCTACGTCGTCTCGTTCACGCAGTCCGCCCAGGACCTCGCGAACGTGCACCGGCTCGCGCAGTACGCGTGCGCCGACGACGGGCCCGTACTCGACGTGGTGCCGCTGTTCGAGACGTTCGCGGACCTGCAGGCGGCCCCGGGGATCCTCGCCGAGATCGTCACGCACCCGGCCTTCGCCGCACGCCTCGCCGCGACCGGCCGACGCCTCGAGGTCATGCTCGGCTACTCGGACTCGTCGAAGGACGTCGGCCCCGTCGCCGCGAACCTCGCCCTGTACGAGGCACAGGCCGAGATCGCCGCCTGGGCGCAGCGCGAGGGCATCGAGCTCACCCTGTTCCACGGCCGCGGCGGCGCCCTCGGGCGCGGCGGCGGACCTGCGAACTCGGCGATCCTCGCCCAGCCGCCGCACTCCGTGGACGGCCGGTTCAAGCTCACAGAGCAGGGCGAGGTCATCTTCGCGCGCTACGGCGAGCCCGCGATCGCGATGCGGCACATCGACCAGGTGACGGCGGCGACCCTGCTCGCCTCCTCCCCCGGGGTCGAGCAGCGCAATAGCGCCGCCGCGGCGCGGTTCGCCGAGGTCGCCTCGACCATGGATCGCGCCTCCCGCGATCGCTTCTTCTCGCTCGTGAAGGCGGACGGCTTCGCGCCCTGGTTCGCCACCGTCACGCCGATGGAGGAGGTCGGTCTGCTCGCCCTCGGCTCGCGCCCCGCCCGCCGCGGGCTCTCGGTCGAGTCCCTCGAGGACCTCAGGGCGATCCCGTGGGTGTTCGCGTGGACGCAGGCCAGGATCAACCTCGCCGGCTGGTTCGGTCTCGGCACGGCGCTCGAGGCCGTCGGCGACGAGGAGCTGCTGCGCACGGCGTACCGGGAATGGCCGCTGCTGCGCACGATGGTCGACAACGTGGCGATGAGCCTCGCGAAGACGGATCCGCGCATCGCACGACGCTACCTCGGCCTCGGCGACCGCGACGACCTCGCCGGGCTCGTGCACGAGGAGATGGACCTCACCCGCTCCTGGGTGATCCGCCTCACCGGAGGCGAGCGGCTGCTGGAGAACAAGCCGATCCTGCAGCGCGCGGTCGCGATGCGGAGCCCCTACGTGGACGCGCTCTCGCTGCTCCAGCTGCGGGCGCTGCGCGGCCTCCGCGACGCCGACGAGTCCGCACCGGCGCCGGATCCCGAGCTGCAGCGCCTGCTGCTGCTCTCCGTCAGCGGGGTGGCCGCCGGCCTGCAGAACACGGGCTGACCTGCCCTTCTCGCTGCCGCCGTCGCACAGCGCGGGGCGCACCGTGGTGCGGGTTAGAGTGAGAACTCCGCCGCATCCGGCTCGTCGCGCCCGACACGATCGACAGCGCTCGCCCTTGTCTCTCCGTCAGAAAGCATCCCCCGCGTGACTGAAACCACCCTTGTCGACTTCCATCCGATCTCCGCTCTCGCCCAGCCCGTCTTCGACGGCGTCCGGGCGCTGAACCCGAATGAGCCCGAGTTCCACCAGGCCGTGCACGAGGTGCTGCACTCCATCGGCCCGGTGCTCGAGCGCCACCCCGAGTTCGTCGACGCGGGAGTGCTGGAGCGTCTCGTCGAGCCGGAGCGCCAGGTGATCTTCCGGGTGCCGTGGGTCGACGACAACGGCAAGCTGCAGGTCAACCGCGGCTACCGCGTGCAGTACTCCTCCGTTCTCGGTCCGTACAAGGGCGGCCTGCGCTTCCACCCGTCGGTGAACATCTCGATCATCAAGTTCCTCGGCTTCGAGCAGATCTTCAAGAACGCGCTCACCGGCCAGGGCATCGGCGGCGGCAAGGGCGGCTCGAACTTCGACCCGCACGGTCGCAGCGATGCCGAGATCATGCGGTTCTGCCAGTCCTTCATGAACGAGCTGTACCGCCACCTCGGCGAGCACACCGACGTCCCCGCAGGAGACATCGGCGTGGGCGGCCGTGAGATCGGCTACCTGTTCGGGCAGTACCGCAAGATCACCAACCGGCACGAGTCCGGCATGTTCACGGGCAAGGGCATCGGCTGGGGCGGGGCCCAGGTGCGCACGGAGGCCACCGGCTACGGCGCGGTCTTCTTCGCGCAGGAGATGCTCGCCGTGCACGGCGACTCCCTGGACGGAAAGCGCGTGGGGGTCTCCGGATCCGGCAACGTCGCGATCTATGCGATCCAGAAGGCCGCGCAGCTGGGCGCGGTGGCCGTGACCGCTTCCGACTCCTCCGGGTACGTCGTCGACGACGCCGGCATCGACGTGGATCTGCTGCGTCAGATCAAGGAGGTCGAGCGCGGCCGCATCGTCGAGTACGCGAAGCGTCGGCCGAGCGCCCGCTTCGTCGAGGGCGGATCCGTCTGGGAGGTGCCCGTGGACATCGCGGTCCCCTCCGCCACGCAGAACGAGCTGGACGGCGCGAGCGCCGAGGCCCTGATCGCGAACGGCGTCCGCGCCGTCTCCGAGGGCGCCAACATGCCGAGCACCCCCGAGGCCGTCGTGGCGTTCCAGGACGCGGGCGTGCTGTTCGCTCCCGGCAAGGCCGCGAACGCCGGTGGCGTGGCGACCTCCGCGCTGGAGATGAGCCAGAACGCGGCACGCCAGCGCTGGGGCTTCGACGACAGCGAGCAGAAGCTGCGCGACATCATGGCCGACATCCACCACGCCGCGTTCGACGCCGCGGAGCGCTACGGCGTTCCGGGCGACTACGTCGCAGGCGCGAACATCGCCGGCTTCGAGCGCGTCGCGCACGCGATGCTCGCGCAGGGCGTGATCTGAGGCGCACCGCCGGAACGGGAAGCGCCGGTTCCGCCTCGTGCGGGCCGGCGCTTCGCGTCGTGCGGGTCAGCGCTCGGCCGCGGGGGCGCGGTCGGGATCGCGGATGCGCGAGGAGCGCTCGACGGCGCCTGCTGCCGCACCGCTCGCGGCCCAGGATCCCAGTGTGCGCAACGCATCGGCGGTCTTCTCGTCCGCGGCCGTGTAGGTCACGAGCATGAGCGCCGGCTCGTCGGGAAGGGCGAGCGTCTCGTAGTCGAGCGAGAGGCGCCCGATCTCGGGATGATGGACGAGCTTGTGGCCGTGGGTCTTCACGACGACCTCCTGCCGCGCCCACGCGCGCACGAACTCGTCGCTGCCGATGGTGAGTTCGCCGATCAACGAGGCGATCTCGGGGGCGTCGGGGAGCAGCGCCGCCATCCGACGCAGATGGGCCGCGGTCTCGCGGGCGACCTTGTCCCACTCCGGGTAGTAGGCGGGTGAGGTCGGATCCAGGAAGACATGGCGGGCCATGTTGCGCGACCCGTCGGGGAGTGCGATGAGGGCGTCGCCGAGCAGGTTCACGGCGAGCACGTCCATGGCCGGCCCCAGCACGAACGCGGGGACCTGAGGCATCGCGTCGAGCAGTGCCCGCACACCGGGACGGGCGCCGGGGGCGGCCATG